>JANXSS010000353.1 GCA_025356535.1 Herminiimonas sp. | reverse complement strand
GAAATTTAGAGGCGACAACTAGGCTGACATAGGGGGGTATCGACGGCGCTCGGCGTCGTCATCTGGCTGACCCACGAGCAGATCGCGCGCGCCTACACGCCTGACGCCCGCATCATTGCCGCCGCCGCGCCATTGTTTGCCTTCATCGCTTTTTACCAGGTATTCGATGCGGTACAGGTCAGTGCCGCCTTCATCCTGCGCGCCTACCGGATCGCGCTGGTGCCGACGATAATCTATGCACTCGCGCTGTGGGGCGTGGGACTGGGCGGCGGTTACCTGTTGGGTTTCGACATCACGGGTGCGGTGCCGCGGGCATTGCAGGGTGCGCCGGGCTTTTGGTTCGGCAACAGCGCCAGCATCGTCATCGTCGCAATCGGCCTGATGTGGTACCTGGGCCGGGTACAGCGGCGACTTGCCTACTCCACCGCCAGCGGCACGGTCAGTGCCTGCAGTTCGACATAACAATCCAGCTCCGACGCCGAAAGACCATCCGTTGCCGACACGTCCGGCTCCTGCCGGCCCTGTTGCGTCAGTAAATTGAGCTTGCTCAGGTAGTCGGCCATCAGCAGGTTTTTTCCAAGCACGGAAAGCGTGGTGTTGCGGTCGACGATTGCCTGTTCGTCGATCGCCACCACGACTTCGACAGGGAAATTCCATTCGCGACCGATGCTGGCTGACAGTCTGCGTGCCTTTGGAATGAGCGCATTGCAAAATGCCGCCGAACCGAGCGCCGGGCTGCCGGCGGCCACCTGATCCATCACGCGCAGGGCGACGATCAGGCCGACGTTCTGTATCAGGCCGGCCAGGAAGGCGTCGAAGCTGTTGAGGCCGGCCTGCTGGGCCAGCAGGCGCGCCGCCAGCGCGCACTGTTGCGAATGGCTCCAGATGCGCGGCGCGATCAGGCGGTTGAAATGGCCGGATTTCAGGTCGACGATCGGCCGGAAGGCAACGCTGGTGATCAAATGGCGCAGGCCGTTCTGGCCCAGCACCAGGACGGCATGCTCGATGCTGGAAATAGGCTCCTGCTTGGCATACATGCTGCTGTTGGCAATCCGGATCACTTCGGCCACCAGCACGACGTCATGGGAAATCTTGCGCGACAGTTCGGCGCCGGAAAAGTCATTCGTGCGGAGGCTTTGCAGCACCTGGGGAATCACGCCGGGCATGCGCCGCACCAGCTGCGCGCCCGATTGCGGCGACTCCAGGATCTCGTCGAGCGTCTTGAGAACGTCGCGCTCGGCATTGCTGGTTTGCAGATCGGAATAATCGCTGCGGGCAAACAGCCAGCCGGTGAAATTCGCATTGACGTCTTCCCGCGCCAGCCAGGAAATGCCGCTCGGTGCAGCGACGATTTTTTTCGGCTCGCCGGGCGCAACTGGGGTAGCTGCTGCCTCTGTCACTGGCGGCGCCGGAATTGCCGCAAGCGGCTCCGGCACCGGACCGGCGACCGGCGCTGCAACGGTCGACGCCTTGCCGGCTGCGGCCTGACCCCCGCGAAGTGGCGTCGGCTGCCTTGAGCCAAACAGATTACGTAGCCATTGCACCATGCTTCAAACCCGATCGGTATGACATGAAAATAAAACGACCATGGCCCAGGATTGCGCCGCTCAGACCTTCATCGGCAGGATCACCATCTGCAAGCCGTTGAAGTGCAGGCGCCGCTGTATCGCCAGTGCCGCCTGGTTGTGCAGCAGCCGGATGAACCAGTTGTCCTGCTCGAAGATCAGCTTGCTGGTGAAGAAAATTGCGTTCGGATATTCGGTGCTGATACCTTCGCACAGCCGCGTGACCTTGTCGACAACATCCGTGCCGAAACCCAGGTAGGCGGACGACGCCATGCCGTGACTGTGGCAAAAGTCGACAAAATATTTCAGTGTCGCATTCGCCTCTTCGCGCATCTGTTCGACCGCGCCGCCACCGCCATAGGCATGGGAATCGACAGTGCGGGCATTGACGAAAATGAAGTTCCTGAAATGGCCCGGGAACATGCGTTGCACCCACAGCAGCGCATGCAGGCCGCCGCCGCGCGAAGTGCCGACGATGAAGACCGCGGTCTGGTTTTCCGGGTCGGGCACGACCTGTCCGGCATGTGCGCCGAAGGGCTGGTTGGCGAAGACCTGGTCGACCGAGTGGATCGCCTGCTTGGTGTCGCGGTAATGGTTGCGGATGACGATGCACAGGCCGGCGATTGCCGCGATGATCAGGGCTGCTGCCCAGCCGCCGTCGGCAAATTTTTCCACCAGCAGCACGGCCAGAATGCCGGCGCAGATGACGAAGCCGGTCAGCGACAGCGCCAGGCGGCGCTTCCAGTGATCGAGTTCCTTGCGATGGCCCCACCAGTACAGGCACAGGCCGAAGAGGGAAATCGCAAACGTCAGGAACACCGAGACCGAATACAGCACCACCAGCAGCGTGACGCTGCCGCGCGTCCAGAGCAGGATGCCAAGCGCTGCCAGACCCATGACCAGGATGCCGTTCTGCGTCACCAGACGGGTCGACAGGTAACGGAATTTATGCGGCACCCAGGAATCGATGGCCATGTTCGACAGCACCGCCGGCCCGCCCAGAAATCCCGTGTTGGCGGCCACGAACAGAAGCCCGGCCTCGAAGACCAGCACGATGATCAGTGCCAGGTGCTTGACCCACTCGCTGCCGAAACCGACGCTGTCGATGATCGCCTTGAAGGTGGTGGCGTTCAGGGTCTCGCCTTCGACCGGATGCGCATCCCACAGCAGATAGAGCAGGATGATGCCGCTGGCGGTGAAGGCCAGCGACAGCGCCATGTAGATCATGGTCATCTTG
Organism: Herminiimonas sp.; assembly: GCA_025356535.1. Taxonomy (GTDB): domain Bacteria; phylum Pseudomonadota; class Gammaproteobacteria; order Burkholderiales; family Burkholderiaceae_D; genus JANXSS01. Next base: position 8,031 of record JANXSS010000353.1, on the reverse strand, counting down.
CCGGTATGAACCCGCGGCTCGGCCAGGATATTGACGTTGTTCGAGACTGCCTCCAGCCCGGTATAGGTGCCGCCGCCCTGGGAGTACGCCAAGAGCAGCATGCCGGCCACGCCAATCCAGCCGATCTGGTCGGCCAGGCTGCCGGTCTCGGCCAGCGTATGCGGCACCAGTGCCGGCAGGTTCGATGCATGCACGACGATGCCATAGACGATCAGCACCAGGTGGGTGGCGACGAAACCGAGGAAAATCGGCAGCAGTATCTTGATCGCCTCCTTCATGCCGCGCAGGTTCAGGACGATCAGAACTGCGATGAAAAAAATCTCCGCCCACAGCTTGTAGGCCTGGAAGCCCAGCGGCAGGAGTGAGGCGACCGCTTCGACGCCGGCGGCAACCGAGATCGCCACCGTCAGCACGTAGTCCAGCACCAGGGCACAGCCGGCGATCAAGCCCATGTAGGGTCCGACCAGGGTGGTGGCAACCCGGTAGCCGCCTCCGCCGGTGGGAAACAGCTCGATTACCTGATTGTAGGCAATGGCAATGATGAAGACCGTCACGGCGGTGGCAATTGCCATGTAAAGGCCGAGGTGGGTATGCGTGCCGAGTGCGCGGAAGGTCTCTTCCGGCCCGTAGGCAGATGACGAGAGGCCATCCGCCCCGAGTCCGACCCAGGCCAGGAAAGCGACCAGCGCCAGGGAATGGCGGGTCTCGCTTTTCAGGGGGTCGAGCGCCTTGCCGAGAACGATCTCGCGTATCTTTTCGGACTTCATGTGGAGGGGCGGCGAGCGGCCGGGGAGAATCGAAGTACGCGATGATACCCGTTTCAAAATGCTTGACCAGGATGATTAGCCCAGCGCGCAGTTGCCCGGATGTCGCAAATCGGTGATAATCACGCCCGTGCTGCCGGGATGGCGGAATAGGTAGACGCACGGGACTCAAAATCCCGCGCTTGAAAGAGCGTGCCGGTTCGATTCCGGCTCCCGGCACCAAGTCATTGAATTATCAAGCATCAGGCAGTCTCAAAACCCGCACAGCTATTGGCTTCGCGGGTTTTTTGTTGTCTCAAGGTGTTGCACACGGTAGCATCACATACCAACACTTTGTTGGTACATTTGTTGGTATACGCAAAACCAGCAAAACCGTATACCAACAACCGGGGGACACATGGCGCTGACCGACACCTTTGTTAAGCAGGTAAAGCACAGCGGTGCGCCGGCTGGCGACAAACTCACGGATGGCCAGTCCCTGCACTTGCTGGTAAGTGCCACCGGAAAATACTGGCGCATCAATTACCGTTTCGCCGGAAAGCAAAAGACGCTGGCGCTTGGCGTCTACCCTGCCGTTTCACTGGCCAAGGCCAGGCAGTGGCGCGACGAAGCCAAAAAGGTTCTAGCCAATGGCATCGACCCTGGCCAGGCCAAGCGCGACGATAAGCAAGCCAAGGCCGACGCAGCCGCCAATACATTCGAATCAGTGGCGCGCACATGGATGGACAAGACCGAAGCCAGCCGCGCTGCGACAACCCACGCCAAGCTCAATGCCTGGCTGACCAAGGATGTGTTCCCGGCGATAGGTTCGAAGCCGATTGGCGGCATCAGTCCGCGTGACGTATTGGTGATGCTTCAGAAAGTCGAGGCACGGGGCACCATCGATTCCGCGCACCAGATCAAGCAGCTATGCGGACGGGTGTTCCGTTTCGCCGTGGCCACCGGATCGGCGGAGCGTGATGTGACCGTGGATCTGAAGGGCGCATTATCCGCGCCAGTGCAAACCCACTATGCCGCGATCACCGAGCCAGCACAGGCCGGCGCCCTGATGCGATCGATCGACAATTACACCGGGCATCCTTACGCGGTGGCCGCGCTGAAGCTGTCGCCCCTGGTGTTCCTGCGCCCTGGTGAGCTACGCGCCGCCGAATGGTCGGAGATCGATCTTGATGCGGCTCAGTGGCGCATACCTGCCGAGAAAATGAAACTGCGGATCGAGCACATGGTGCCGCTGTCGTCGCAAGCGGTGGCGATCCTGCGCACGGTCCATCCGCTATCCGGACATGGCAAGTACGTGTTCCCCAGCATCAGGACTGGCGAACGCTGCATGAGCGAAAACACGATCAACGCGGCATTGCGCGGCATGGGCTACAGCAAGGAGGTAATGACCGCCCACGGGTTCCGGGCAATGGCGCGCACGATCATGGACGAGGTGCTGGAAGAACGCGTCGACCTGATCGAGCACCAGCTTGCCCATGCCGTCAAAGACCCAAATGGACGGGCGTACAACCGCACGGCGCACCTGCCTGCCCGCATCGCCATGATGCAGCGGTGGGCGGATTACCTGGACAAGCTGCGCAAGGGTGCAGACGTGGTGCCGATACGCGGCACAGCATAAGGATCAGGCCGAAATAAATAGCGGCTTTACTGTTTAACCATGCCTACCGCGACGGCGGGAAAACGGAGTTTGCCCCTTTACTCCGCTGGCATGGTTTCCAAATACAAGGGGAAAGGGGGCAGCAATGCTTACAGTACAAGACCTACATGATCGGGCCGGGAAGCCTGATTTATCACACTGGAATGCTGCAGAAGCATTCACAGTCATGGAAGCCGCTATCTTGACGGCGGGAGCGGACCCACTCGAATACACCGACATAGAATCACTGAAGCGAAGGGGTCATCCCAACTGGAAAAATGCGGCGATTATCCTTCGTGGGATGTGTGAAAGCATATGCACTGACCAATTAAATGTTTTAGAAGTTTGGCGATGGGCAAGCGAGCAATTTGATTCAAGGAAGCTTGATCCGAGCGAAGTATTCATGCTTACAATTAATGAAAGTGAGGGGATTAATCCTAACTACTCCAGATTAAGTAGAAAAGCGCTTTTTACTTGGTATGAAAAAAAGGGTTATCTACGCGCCAAATCTCTTGCAGCTGTAACGGTTCTAGCGCCAATTAAACACACGGACGGGGAAGTGTTGGACGTTGATTTCAAAGCCGCGTCCACTGTGTTGGCCTTGCCAGCGTTTTTAGACCCTGCGCATGAGTTTTCTGCAGTCGAATTGAGAGCGGCGAACGAAGCATGGCTTTCTGCCGTAGAAAATGGCGACCCAAAATTAGCTGGTTCAGCGGTAAAAGCAAAACTTCGAAAATTTCTCGACGATCATCATGAGTACCGATCGTTAAGCAATGAAGCTAAAAGCAGGGTATGCACCGTTTCCAATTGGAATAAAAAAGGCGGCGCGACGCCAACACCAGATTAACCTACCCACCCTGCCAGCCCGCATGAATACTGGGCTCCCCTTAACCCACCCACCCATTCAGCGGCATAACCCACCCACCTGTTTCCGATAACAGGCAGGTAGGTTTTCTGAACCTGCCCAGCTATTTTCATTGATCTGAATCAATAATGATTCTTCCCATGGCGCTAAATCGTGCCGCTGGGGAGTAATCCATGTCACAGAGAGTTATCCGCGTCGCCGACATTGCGACCACCAAAAAGAGCAAGGGCTTATTGCCCGTTAGTCCGGCAACAATCTGGCGCTGGGTGCGGGAAGATAAGTTCCCGAAGCCATTCAAGCTGGGCGAGTCCGTCACCGTGTGGGATGCGTCAGTAGTCGAAGCCTTCATTGCGCAACGTGCGGGAGGTGCCGCATAGTGACCAGCCAACAAAAAGCCGCTGGGGGCTTCGAGACCACCACAGCGGCAAACAATCACAGTTCCGCAATCCTACCATTGGGCGCACGCCCGAAGTCGTCAGTCGAGATCAATCGCTTGACGCTGCATCCTGCCTGGCCTGATACTTGGGACGTTCCCGAAAAAGAGGGGACCGGGCTTGGAATCCTGAATGCAAAAAAGCGCACAAACCGCGCAATGCGGTTTTTTTACGTGCGTATGTCGTCGCATACCTTCAATGGGTGGCGGTGGCGGGGAAGCCTCCGGGCTTGCTGGTTTTCTTTTTTGCACCAGTATTCCAACTCCGTCATTTGCCGCCCACCCCGTTTGGAATCGGGGCGCGGTTCAACCGCAAAAAGGAGCACGACCATGACGACCACCACGCCTAAAAAATCCCCGAAAAAAACACTCAAGGCAGTCAGCAAGCCGGATGTCATCACATTGACGCCGGATGAACTGCTGATTATTCGAGCGTATCGTGCGACGAACGAAAATGGGCAAAGCTTTTTCCAGAGGGTGCTGCCAAGCTGGCCCAAGAATTATCCGCGTCGGGTTTCAACGCCGTTGCGGCTCATTGTGGGAGGCGTTGAATGATCGCGACCACTACCAACATAGAAGCAGAGTTCGGTGCCGCGATGGCCGCATACGGCCTGAACCCACCGGAGATCATCGCAGACGGCGTGCGCCGACGGTTCGACAGCGACGACGATAAGAAGGGCAAGAAATCCGCCTGGTACGTTCTGCATGGCGATGGCGTACCGGCTGGCGCGTTTGGCAACTGGAAAGCGGACCTATCTGAAAAGTGGTGCGGCAAGGCTGACCGCGCATTGACCGCCGTGGAGCAGGCCGAGTACCGTCAGCGGATCGAGAAGGCCAAGCAGGACGCAGAGTTCACCCGTCTGCAATTGGAAGCGGAAGCAGCCAAGGCGTGCGTGGGGATTATGGCGGCAGCATTGGATGCGACTGACGATAACCCCTACTGCGTGCGCAAGGGGATCAAGCCGTATGGCCTGAAAGAGTTTAAGGACAAGCGCACATTGATCGTGCCAATTCGAGATGGCGCCGGCAACCTGGTTAGCTTGCAGTTCATCGATGCCGACGGCGGCAAGCGGTTCAAGTCACATGGACGGATCGCAGGATGTTATTGCAGCTTCGGCGGCAAGCCGGTTGATACCCTGCTTGTGTGCGAGGGCTTTGCTACCGGCGCCAGCCTGAACGCTGTCACGGGTTTGCCGGTGGCGGTGGCATTTAATGCCGGGAACCTGGAACCAGTGGTCCGGGTGCTGCACGCCAAGCTGCCGGATATTCGCATCATCGTCTGCGCCGACAACGACAGGTTTAAAGACACGGGCAATGTAGGTGTGACCAAGGCAAAGGCGGCTGCGCATGCGGTAGGTGGACTGCTTGCGATTCCAGAGTTTGCCAGCGATGAGGGCAAGCCTACCGACTTCAACGACCTGCACCAGATCGAAGGCGTGGCGGCGGTGAAGGCCAGCATCGATGCTGCAATCATTGGACCACAGTCCATGCCGCCGGCATCGGACACCGGCTGGCCTGACCCTGAACCTTTGGTGCGTAGCACGGCAGCGTTACCTTATCCAGTCGACAGTCTGCCGGAAATCATCCGGCTCGCAGTGGAAGAAGTGCAAGGGTTCACCATGGCGCCGGCGGCGATGGTGGCATGCTCTGCACTGGCGAACCTTAGCCTTGCCGCACAAGCGCACCACGACGTACAGCGGGCGGAAAAGCTGTCCGGTCCGATCGGCTTGTACTTCCTCGTTATCGCAGAGAGTGGCGAGCGAAAATCAACCTGCGACGGCATCTTCAGTAAGGTATTGCGGGACTACGAAAGCCAGCAACAGGAGGATGCGAAGCCAGCGATCAGCCAGTACAAGGCCGATTTCTCGGACTGGGAGGCAACCCGCGCCGGCATTCTGGATGCGATCAAGCAGGAGGCGAAAAAGCCGAAAAGTGGCTTCGATGCGGACCAGTTGAAACAGACACTGCGCAAGCACCAAGAAATGGAGCCGGAACCGCCACGGGTTCCACGCCTCATTTACTCCGACTTCACGCCCGAAGCACTGACCTACTCGCTGTCGAAAGTATGGCCGTCCGCTGGCGTGATTTCTTCTGAGGCCGGGGCAGTGTTCGGCAGTCACGGCATGAGCGGCGACTCTCAAATGCGAACGCTGGCGAATCTGAATCAGCTATGGGATGCGGCTAAGTTGACATTCGACCGGCGCGGTTCCGGCGGTTCCTATGTCGTAGACGGCGCACGCCTCACCATGGCGTTGCAGGTGCAGGAATCAGCCTTGATGGATTTTTTCAAGCGTACTGGCTCGCTGGCACGCGGCACTGGCTTTCTTGCCCGGTTCCTCATGGCGCACCCTGAGTCGACACAGGGCACCCGGCTGTACAAGGAGCCACCGGAGAATATGCCTGCGCTGGCGGCGTACCACGCGCAACTGCATCGCATCATTCAGGTGCCCGCACCGATCAATGAATCGGGGGGATTAGAGCCTTCCATGCTGACGCTGGCGCCGGACGCGAAGGCCGCGTGGATCAGGTTCCACGATGAAGTGGAAATCGGCTTAGGTAAGGGCGGCGAGCTTCAAGAAGTGCGGGACGTTGCCAGCAAGATCGCTGATAACGCCGTTCGGCTTGCGGCGCTGTTCCATGTGATTGATGGCGGCATCGGCGCAATCAGCCTGGACCACTTCGTTTCCGCCAGCATCATCGCAGCCTGGCACCTGAACGAAGCACTGCGGTTCTTTGGCGAGTTGGCATTACCAGAGGCCGAAGCAGACGCGGCGGCGCTGGATGAATGGTTAATCGACTATTGCAGAGTCAACCGGGTGGACGTTGTGCCGACGCGGGCCATATCGCAATACGGACCGTACAAGGTGCGCGGCAAGGATCGAATGAACGCGGCGGTACTGGAGTTGGCCGAGCGTGGGCGAATCGTCATTATTCAGGCTGGTCGGAAGCGTGAAATCCAGATCAACCCGCAATTGCTGGGGGCGTAACCATGGCATTAGCTGACTTGATGAAGAAGGGATTTCTAACTTCCGCTACTGCTACAGTTGCTACACCTGCTACACATAGGGGTGCAAACCATCTAACTGTAGCAACTGTAGCAGCTGTAGCAGTAGCGAAGCATGAGAAAACAAGGGCTAATCCGGCAACTGTAGCAACAGTAGCAGGTGTAGCAGTAGCGAAGCCTCCGAGCACGGAACCTGCATTCGATGGAAAGTCACCGGCGCAATTCCGGTTCGACCTGGTGCAAGCCGAGATCGACGCCGGCGAGACAGTCGGCGAACTGTACCGCGCCAACAACATGGCGTGGGAGTTCATGCAGGCCGATGGCATGGCGTTCGAGGATGCGATCAGACTGGCGGCGGAGATCGTCGTCAGTGGCCAGGTGGCGGCGTGTGAAGCGGCTTATGCTGACGTGATGGCGATATTCTTGAAAGCGAACCATGCCAAAGATTGAACGTACCCGTATCGACTACATGCCAGGCGATGCCGCGCTTGATGCCCTGGACATGGGGGCGGACCTGTTCCCGACGCTACGCACCCAGGCACTGATCGACCGGCTGGTGATCGTGGCAGTATCAGCGATGCATCATGTCGCACAGCATAAGCCGTGGCAACCGCCTGGCATGTGGGGCACGGACCGCGACCGCTGGAAGCTGCCGGATGGCTTGGCACCGGGAAAAGATTGATTAACAATCAAGTTTAATCAAACGGCACCGGGAAACGGTTTCTAAAGTAGAGCGAAATAGAAACCGCTCCCGGCGTGCCCACCTACTGGCTGACAGCAAGGTCGACGTGAATTTATGGAGTCCATAAAAGGGTGCGAAAATTTGCCTACGCGATAAAAAGTCGCCGCGACGCGTTGCCAAGTATGTGATGGGTGCTGGTTCCGGTAGATCCCCCATAGAAACAGGCTATTAACAACGCGATGACCGGGAATGCACTGGCGAGTCAGTGGCAAAAACTGTAGATAAATCATCAAGTTAAGTGCGGAAACAATGCTGATGGATCGACGATAAATACGGCGCGGATCAGTGCTTACCGCGACAGGCAGGAGGGGATCACGGGTGGTAGCAGGGAAGAATTCGGGCAGACGTCTTCCCTAAACCGACGTAGGACGTCCCGCTGCTATGCCTAACCAAAAGTAGGCACCGCCTGGGCACTAAAAACTCGATTATTCCCGTCACAGGACTATTACATGCCATCGGGCGCGCACCCACTAAATGGAAATATCTTTCTTCTTTAAGCGGCCTATCTTGGGCAGTTTTCTTTGGTCCAGGCATCCCCCTTTATGCCGGTGATACAAGGGCTCCAAGGGCCTTTATATCCATCGGTG
>JANXSS010000334.1 GCA_025356535.1 Herminiimonas sp. | reverse complement strand
CGGCCGCCCGGTCATCGGCATCTGCAACACCTATTCGGAGCTCACGCCCTGCAATTCGCATTTTCGCGCCCTGGCCGAACAGGTGAAGATCGGCGTCTGGGAAGCGGGTGGATTTCCGCTGGAGTTTCCCGTCATGTCGCTGGGAGAAACGTTGCTGCGACCGACGGCGATGCTGTTTCGAAATCTGGCCAGCATGGATGTCGAGGAGTCGATTCGCGGCAATCCGCTCGATGGCGTGGTCTTGCTCATGGGGTGCGACAAGACGACGCCGGCGTTGCTCATGGGCGCGGCGTCCTGCGACCTGCCCGTCATCGGCGTCTCGGGCGGGCCGATGCTGAACGGGAAATTTCGCGGCGGCGAACTCGGCTCCGGCACCGGCGTGTGGCAGATGTCCGAGGAAGTGCGGGCCGGCCGCATGGCGCAGGAAGATTTTTTCGAGGCGGAAAGCTGCATGCACCGCTCGCACGGGCACTGCATGACCATGGGCACGGCCTCCACCATGGCCTGCATGGTCGAGGCGCTGGGCATGAGCTTGCCGGGCAATGCGGCCATTCCGGCAGTCGACGCCCGCCGCAACGTGCTGGCGCGCATGTCCGGCCGGCGCATCGTCGACATGGTCAAGGAAGACCTGGTGATGTCGAAGATCCTCACCCGCGCCGCGTTCGAGAATGCCATCCGCGTCAATGCGGCCATCGGCGGCTCGACCAACGCCGTGATCCATCTGCTGGCAATTGCCGGGCGCATCGGCGTCGAACTGGCGCTGGCGGACTGGGACCGGCTCGGCAGGAGCCTGCCCTGCCTGTTGAACCTGCAGCCGTCCGGGCGCTACCTGATGGAGGATTTCTATTACGCCGGCGGCTTGCCGGCGGTGATCCGCGAACTCGACCCGGTGATCGACCGCAGCACGCTGACTGCCAACGGTCGCACCCTGTGGGAGAACTGCAAGGACGCGCCGAACTGGAACCGGGAGGTGATCCACGGCTTCGAGCAGCCGTTCAAGCCGGACGCCGGCATCGCCGTCCTGCAAGGCAACCTGTGCCCGGACGGCGCCGTCATCAAGCCGTCGGCGGCCACGCCTGCGCTGCTGCAGCATCGCGGCCGTGCGGTCGTCTTCGAAGACAGCGAGCACATGCATCGGCGGCTCGACGACGATACGCTCGATGTCGATGCAAGCTGCGTGCTGGTACTCAAGAACTGCGGTCCGAAAGGCTATCCCGGCATGGCCGAGGCCGGCAACATGCCGCTGCCGGCGAAGCTCTTGCGCGAAGGCGTGACCGACATGGTGCGGGTGTCGGACGCGCGCATGAGCGGCACGGCCTACGGCACGGTGGTGCTGCATGTGGCGCCGGAAGCAGCCGCCGGCGGTCCGCTGGCGCTGGTGCAGGATGGCGACATGATCGAACTCGACGTTGCGGCGCGGCGCCTGCATCTCGACGTCGCCGCCGACGAACTGGCGCGGCGGCGGCTGGCCTGGAAGGCGCCGCAGGCGCCGGTGGCGCGCGGCTGGACCAAGCTGTATTTCGATCATGTGCAGCAGGCCAATCTGGGCGCCGATCTCGATTTCCTGGTCGGCGGCAGCGGCGCCGGCGTGCCGAAGGACAATCACTGATCCAGGGCCGCCGCAATCGGCCCGCCGACGCTATGGCTGTGGCCGCACGTGCTCGCGCAGCCAGGTGTCGAGCAACGCCGCTACCTGCAGGCTGTTACGGTCCTGCATGATCATGTGGGAGTTGCCCTTGATGCCGCGCTCGGGCAAGACGATGATCTCGGCCCTGCCGCCGGCCTGGTTGGCAGCAGCGACGAAGGCGCGGCATTTCTTCAGGCGCGGCGCCCAGCGCGGCGCGAGATCGACGTAGTCGCCGAAGAGCACCAGGATCGGCATGCCGAGGTAGGGTTTCAGGTCGCCGTCCGGCGCCGGACAATCCGCCGGTTCGATCGCGACGATGGCGGCAATGCCCTGCGGCGTCAGCGCGGCAGCCTGGAACGGATAGATGCCCGACTGAGAATGGCTCATCAGGACGGTGCCTTGCAGGCGCATTGCCAGTTGCGACAGTGCCGGCACGGTCGGATTCGGGCTGGGCAGCGACGCCGACCAGTCCGGCACCATCTGCTTCCAGAATTCGCCCTGGGCTTCGAGCGGAAACTGCATGCCGGGATGGACTTTCGGGAATTCGGAGCCGAAGCGGAAGATCGCCCAGGCGCCCTCGTGACCTGCTGCAAATACCGTCGGCAGGGCTGCCGGCGCGCCGGCACCGGTTTTGGCAGCGTTGAACGCCGTGGCGTTGGCCGCCGAACGGCCGCGCGCGACCTGATCGATGAGGTAGGTCGGATGGCCCTGGCGCACGAAGAATTCATCCCAGCCCATGCGGCCGTCCGGCGTTGTTTCCCAGGTCGTTCCGGTCAGGCAGCAGCCGTGGATCAGGGTGATCGGCACCTGGCGCGCATTGACCGGCACCTGGTAATGCACGTACATCTGGTCGAGCGTGATGGTGCCCTTGGCGGCATAGATCGGCAGGGTCGACAGATTTTCCGAATATGCATCGCGGCCGCCGACAAAGAAGCTGCCCTGTTTTGCGATCATCAGGGGGCCGGTCATGCCGGCGTCCTGCATCGGTGCCGTCGTGCAGCCGGTCAGTGCGGCGGTGCAGGCGAGCAGGGCGGTAACCAGCGCGAGAGGCAGTTTCATGGGTATCCAGGACGAGAAGTGGGCCGTGCATCCGGCGGAGGCCGGGCTGCGGCAGGAAGCGGCAAGGAGCGGCGGGAAGCGGTGTTGTCAGCGGGCGCTCTTGCATGCAGCAATGCGGGCCGCACGCTGCACAAAGACATGCATTTGCAAGCGCCGCACCAGCCTGCGAAAGAATACCTGAAAAACCGTCCTGCTCAGTCGCGGATTTCCAGTGCGCGATTCAGGCTCAGGGCAGCCAGGGTTGCCGCTGCGCCCGAGAGCAGATAGACGCTCACGTAGGCCAGGCCGAAATGCGCCGACAGCCCCAGCGCCACCAGGGGTGCAAAGCCGGCGCCGACCAGCCAGGCCAGATCCGATGTCAATGCGGCGCCCGTGTAACGGTATTTCGACGGAAAGTTCGACGTCACCGCACCGGCGGCCTGGCCGTAGGACAGGCCGAGCAGGACGAAGCCCAGCAGGATGAACACGTTCTGGCCGACGTCGCCGCCACCCATCAAGGTCGGCACGAAGCCGCTGAAGACGGCGATCATCACCGCCAGCGCGCCAAGCGTCGTGCGCCGGCCGACGCGGTCCGCAATCCAGCCGGAGGCGACGATGCCGACCGCGGCCAGTGCGGCACCGGCGATCTGGATGACCAGGAAGTCGCTCACCGAGCGACCCGAATACAGGCTGATCCATGACAGCGGAAAGACGGTCACGATGTGAAACAGGGCGTAGCTGGCCAGTGCGGCCAGCGCGCCGGTGACCAGGATGCGCCACTGCGAGCGCACCATCTCCAGCGAATTGGTCGGTTCGAGTTCCCGCTCGTCGAGCAGGCGGGCATATTCCTTGGTTGCCACCAGCCGCAGCCGGGCAAACAGCGCAACGACGTTGATCGCAAACGCCACATAGAACGGATAGCGCCAGCCCCAGTCGAGGAAGTCCTCGGCCGACAGGTTCGCGCTGAGGTAGGCAAACAGGCCTGCTGCGATGACGAAACCAAGCGGTGCGCCAAGCTGGCCGAGCATGGCATACCAGCCGCGCCGCCCCTGCGGGGCATTGAGCGCCAGGAGCGAAGGCAAGCCATCCCACGAGCCGCCGAGCGCCACGCCCTGGCCGATGCGCAGCAGCGACAGCAGCACGATTGCCGCAGTGCCCAGGCTCGAATAGCTCGGCAGGAAGGCAATGCCGGCGGTCGATACGCCAAGCACGAGCAGAGCAATCGTCAGCTTGGCTTCCCGGCCGAGGCGACGCTGGATCGCCATGAAACCGATCGTGCCGAACGGGCGGGCCAGGAACGCGAAGGAAAAGATCACGAAGGCATGCAGGGTGCCTTCCAGCCGCGCCTCGAACGGAAAGAACACCGCGGGAAACACCAACACCGAGGCGATGGCGTAGACAAAGAAATCGAAGTATTCGGACGCCCGGCCGATGACGACGCCGATGGCGATCTCGCCTGGCGCCACGCTGCCGTGATCCTTCGACGCTGCAAGGACGCTGTCGCCGGCGCCGGTGTTGCGGTGACTGGTGCCGCCCAGCAGGGGAGCGGGCACTTTTTCGCCGTGCGTGTGCGAACTGGACATGGTGTTTTCCGGGCCGGTTGATTCAGGAGATGCGCCGAGTCTATCGACTTTTCCGCCTTGTGGCATTAGGACAAAACGTCCAATCGCAATTGGCCTGCCGTGCGCGTACATTCGAGGCTATCGCGATTCTTGCATTGGACCGGCTCCATGGTTTCCCAACTTTTTCGTCGTAGCCTGATACTGTTGATCGCTGCATTGTTATCAGGTTGCAATACCGTCCTGATGCATGCATCCGGCGACATCGCCGTGCAGCAGGGGCGGCTGATCGTCGTCTCGACGCTGCTCATGCTGCTCATTATCGTACCCGTGATCGCACTCACGGTGCTGTTTGCCTGGCGTTATCGCAAGAACAACCTCGCTGCCACCTATGACCCGGAGTGGAATCATTCGACCGCGCTCGAACTGGTGATCTGGGG
>JANXSS010000332.1 GCA_025356535.1 Herminiimonas sp. | reverse complement strand
GACCCCAACAATCTGCTCGATGCCTTGATCGAAAAAATGGGATTGAAGAATGACGCGGCGCTTTCCCGCGCTTTGGAAGTTGCGCCGCCGGTGATCAGCAAGATCCGTCACCGCCGGTTGCCGGTCGGCGCCTCGCTGCTGATCCGCATGCATGAAGTCAGCGCGCTGAGCATCAAGGACCTGCGTATCCTGATGGGTGACCGGCGCGACAAGTTCCGCATCAGCGACAAGCAGTTCAAGCCGAAGGATGGCGCAGCCGGTAGCGTCGATGCCGGCATGGATGACGGTCTGGACGAATAGATCCGGATGGTGACATCTCGCTTTCGGCGAGGTCTTTGTATTGCTAGGCCGGGAACAATCCCGTCGAGAGATACCGATCCCCACGATCGCAGACGATGAACACGATGGTGGCGTTTTCCACCGTCGATGAAATCCGCAGCGCCACTTCGCAGGCGCCCGCCGCCGACATGCCGCAGAAAATCCCCTCTTCGATCGCCATCCGGCGCGCCATTTGTTCGGCTGCGGATTGGCTGACGTTTTCCACCTGATCGACCCGGCTGCGGTCGAAGATCTTCGGCAGATAGGCTTCCGGCCATTTGCGGATACCGGGAATCTGCGAGCCTTCTTCAGGCTGGGCGCCGATGATCTGCACCCGCTGATTCTGTTCCTTCAGATATCTCGAGACACCCATGATGGTGCCGGTGGTGCCCATGGCGCTGACGAAATGGGTGACACGCCCACCTGTGTCGCGCCAGATTTCGGGGCCGGTGCCTTCGTAATGTGCCAATGAATTGTCGGGATTGGCGAACTGGTCGAGGATGATGCCCTCGCCCGCCTTCTGCATTTCCTCGGCCAGGTCGCGGGCGTATTCCATGCCGCCGGTCTTGGGCGTCAGGATGATTTTTGCGCCATAGGCCGCCATGCTCTGGCGCCGTTCTTCGCTCAGGTTTTCCGGCATCAGCAGGACCATCCTGTAGCCGCGCACTGCTGCGACCATTGCCAGGGCGATGCCGGTGTTGCCGCTGGTTGCTTCGATCAACGTGTCGCCGGGCTTGATGTCGCCGCGCGCTTCGGCATGCCGGATCATCGACAGGGCGGCCCGGTCCTTGACCGAACCGGCCGGATTGTTGCCCTCCATCTTGCCGAGGATGATGTTGTTGCGACGCGCGGCATCGTCGCCCGGCAAGCGCTGCAGCCGTACCAGCGGCGTGTTGCCGATCGTGTCTTCGAGAGTCAGATATGCCATCGTAGTCTTCGCCCGCCCAAATCCCTCATTGTAGACGCACGGCCGCAGCCATGTTGCGCGAGGCTTGGCGCAGCACCGTCAGGCATTGCCGCTACGGTAGCCGGAAAACAAAAAAGCCCTGCAACGTCGCCGCTGCAAGGCCTCATTCGCCAGCGGTGATTGGCTTACTTCTTGGCGGGCGCGGTATCGGCCATCGGCTTTTCGCCGGGCTTTGCCGTGGCAGCTGCGGCGGAAACCGGCTTGCTCGCGGCAGCCGGTGCAGGCGCAGCGGCCGCTGCAGGCGAGGCAGCCGGTGCAGGCGCTGCCTTGACCGGTTTGGCTTCCACGGTTTCCTTGCTCTTGCCCTTGGCAGCGGCCGGTGCCGCCGGTGCGGCTGCGGCCGGCGCGCCTGCCAGCGGCTGGCTGTTGACCGTCAGGCCAGCCTGCGACAGCTTGATGGCGTTCTTGGCGCCAATGCCCTTGACACGCTTTTCGAGGTCAGGCCAGTCCTTGAAGGCGCCGCCCTTGCTGCGTTCGTCGAGAATCTTTTTTGCAGTGGCCGGGCCGATGCCCTTGATGCCGTCGAGCGCTGCCTGATCCGCCTTGTTGACATCGACCTGGGCGAATGCGAAGCCGATCGAGGCGATCAGGGTGGCGACGGCAACCAGTAATTTCTTGAGCATGGAATTCTCCGAATGATTTGCGGTAAAGGGACAGAAAGGACACGAGCGGCGATCGGACCTGGCGTAACTGGCACGGCCCGTCGTCCATGGTTAAACGGCTGGCGCGGCGCTGGGTTGACAGGCATGTGTCCAGGCGGCGCAGGCGAGCGGCCCAATCGACCTTGCCTTTGACCTGGCCCAATCGCCGCCGGGCAGGCGCTTCAGCGGGCCGCTTGCAACTGGCCGGCCTCACCGAACAGTTCTTCCGGCGTGACGGTCGCGGTGCCGAGCTTGCCGACGACGATGCCGCCGGCGCGGTTTGCCATGGCCACCGCAGCGGCAATCGAATGGCCGGCCGCCAGCATCACGGCCAGCGTGGCGATGACGGTGTCGCCGGCGCCGGAGACGTCATACACCTCGCGTGCCAGTGCCGGCATGTGCACCACTTCCTGCGCGGTGTACAAGGTCATGCCCTCTTCGGAGCGGGTCACCAGCAGGGCTTCGAGTTGCAGTGCCGTGCGCAACTGCTGCGCCTTTTCGGTCAGCTGCGCCTCGCTGGTCCAGGTGCCGACGATGCGCCGCAACTCGGATTTGTTGGGCGTGAGCAGATAGGCGCCGGCATAGGGGCTGAAGTCCTCGCCCTTCGGATCGACCAGCACTTTCTTGCCCAGTCGTCGGCCGGCGGCGATCATGTCGCGCACGTTGACCAGGCTGCCTTTTGCATAATCGGACAAGACGATGACGTCATAATGCGGCGCCAGCGCGTTGAACTGGGTCAGCTTGTCACGCAGGACGGCGTCGCTTGGCGCCTCCTCGAAATCGATGCGCAGCAGTTGCTGCTGGCGGCCGATCACGCGCAGCTTGATGACGGTGGAGATCGCCGCATCGCGGTTGAGCCGGCTGTCGATATGCGCCTGCTGCAGCAGTTGCTCGACGACGTCGCCGGCTTCGTCGGTGCCGACCACGCCCAGCAGCGCCGTTGCTGCGCCCAGCGCTGCCGCATTGCGGGCGACATTGGCAGCGCCGCCCAGGCGGTCTTCACGCCGCTCGATGCGCACCACCGGCACCGGCGCTTCCGGCGAAATCCGGTTGACCTCGCCGAACCAGTAACGGTCGAGCATGACGTCGCCGACGATCAGCACGCGGCTTGCGGCCAGCGCGGCCGGATCGGGCGCGATCATCTCGCGCAGTGATGAGGGCATGTCCGCCTGTTTGCTATCCATCCGGTCCAATCGTTTGATATCTCGTTTTAGCGCCGCATGCGACCGGCTCACCGCAACGCCTCGGGTATCGGCCCACGTTAACGGCCGCCTTGCGCCTCAGTTCATGACGTTGAGTTCTTCGGTACGACGCGGCGGATAGGTTTCCCACTGGCTGCATCCGGGACACTGCCAGTAGAACTGGCGCGCCTTGAAGCCGCAGCGGCTGCACTGGTAGCGCGCCAGTTTCTGCGTGTAGCCATGCACCAGGTTCTTCACGACCGACAGCTCCGGCCGCACTTCCGGCGGCGCACCCATCAACCGCGCTTCGAGCAGCTTGTCCAGCCCCAATAGCGTCGGCATGCGCCGCAGCTCGTCGCTCACCAGCTGGTTCGCCGCTTCCACGCCTTCGAGGTCGAGCACTGCCTTGAACACCACTTCGAGCAGGTCGATCGATGCGGCTTCGGCCATGTAGGCACGCAGCAGATTCAGGCCTTCCTGCGGCCTGCCGACGGCGCGATAGCCATCCATGAGCCGCTGCGCAACCAGCGCCACATGCGGCACGCTCTGATGCTCGACACGCCGCCACGCCAGTAGCGCCGCCTCGATATCGCCCTTGGCAAGATACGCGTCACCGGTCAACAACGTCGAGCGTACATTCTTTCGGTCCGCTGCAAGTGCCTTTTCGAGCATTTGTAGCGCGCCGTCAGGATGGGTATGCACCAGTTCGTCCTGCGCCAGTTCGCAATAGAACTGCGCGATTTCCTTCTGTCGACCGCCGGCGCCGGACTCCTGCAATGCATGGGCCGCATCGATGGCGCGGGTCCATTCCTTTTCGCGCTGGTAGATCTCGAGCAGCGCACGCCGCGCCTGCGCACCGTATTGCGAATCGACCAGCAGGTTGAAGGTTTCTTCGGCCCGGTCGAGCAGGCCGGCCTTCAGGTAATCCTGGCCGAGTTCGTATTGCGCATGCACCTGATGCTCCAGCGGCAGGTCGGGCCGTGCCAGCAGGTTCTGGTGCACCCGGATCGCCCGCTCGGTTTCGCCGCGCCGTCGAAACAGGTTACCCAGCGCAAAATGCAGCTCGGCCGTTTCCGGATCGAGCTTGACGATCTCGATAAAGGCGTCGATCGCCTTGTCGGGCTGCTCGTTCAGGAGAAAATTCAATCCCTTGAAATAGCCGCGCGGCAGGCTGCGCGATTCGGAGACCAGTTGGCGGATATCGACCCGTGCGGCAATCCAGCCGAGCCCGAAAAAAATCGGAATGCCGAGGAGCCACCAGGTTTCAAATTCCATGCGATGCGCTCCAGCCATCCGGCCCGGTCGCCGCGTGCAGGCCGTCGCTGGCGGCCCTCACAGTCCGGCGCCATCCGGACGCGGCGCCTGGGCACGTGCCAGTATCTGCGCCTGCTGGTCCTTTTCCAGGGTCGCAAGAAGCTTCTTGTGACGCGACAGGTCGCGCCGGTGGCGAAACAGCATCGGCATCATGGCCAGCACGCCAAGCACGGCGCCGGCGGCAAAAAATGCCAGCAACAAAATGACCAGCGGGCCGCGCATTTCATAACCGAGGAAAAAGCTCAGCACTACTTCTTGGGTGTTCTTCAGCGCAAAACCGAAGAAGACCACAAACACCAGTGCTGCAACCACTCTGAAAATCAGTTTCATTGTTTTGTCCTGAAAGCGCCCGTGTACGGGGCCTGCCGAATTGTACGTCAAAAAAAAAGGCATCCGAAGATGCCGTTTCTGTTCCGTCCGTCCTGCATGCGCCCTGTTGCCAGGGCCATGCGCCAGCTCAATTATCGCGAATCGGTTGTCCGACCATTGCATCGACCCGCTCGCGCAGGTCCTTGCCCGGCTTGAAATGCGGCACCCGCTTTTCGGGCACCATCACCTTGTCGCCGGATTTCGGATTACG
>JANXSS010000309.1 GCA_025356535.1 Herminiimonas sp. | reverse complement strand
GCTGGCTGCGCCCTGGCGACCACGGTGCGCGGCGCCGCTGCCAGCCGTGCAGGCGTCGCCGCCGGCGCGCGTGCTGCGGCCGGCGCGGCTGACCCGGTAGGCGGGCGGGCCGCAACAGTCGCGGCAACCCGCGATACGGCGCCCGGCGCGACCCGGGCAGCAGGTGCCGCATCCACCGCCGCCAGGCGGAACACGCTGACCAACTGCGCCAGGCGCGCTGCCTGCTCCTGCATCGCTTCGGCTGCCGCGGCGGCTTCTTCGACCAGTGCGGCATTCTGCTGCGTTACCTGGTCCATCTCGGTGATCGCAAGATTGATCTGATCGATGCCGCCGGTCTGCTCGCTGCTGGCCGCGCTGATCTCGCTGATGATGTCCGTCACGCGGCGCACGCTGTCGACGATCTCGCCCATCGTGCTGCCGGCCTGGTCGACCAGGCGGCTGCCCTGGTTGACTTTATCGACCGAGTCGCCGATCAGTGTCTTGATTTCCTTGGCCGCTGCGGCCGAGCGCTGCGCCAGCGTGCGCACCTCGGCGGCGACCACTGCAAAGCCGCGGCCCTGCTCGCCGGCCCGGGCCGCTTCCACGGCGGCATTCAACGCCAGGATATTGGTCTGGAAAGCGATGCCGTCGATGACGCCGATGATGTCGACGATCTTGCGCGCCGATTCGTTTATCGAACTCATCGTCGTGACGACTTCGCCCACCACCGCGCCGCCTTTCAATGCCATCGCCGAAGCCGATGCAGCCAGCACGTTTGCCTGGCGGGCATTGTCGGCATTCTGCTTGACCGTCGAGGTCAGTTCCGCCATCGATGCAGCCGTCTGCCCGAGCGCGCTTGCCTGCTCTTCGGTACGCGACGACAGGTCGAGGTTGCCGCTGGCGATTTCACGCGAGCCGGTGGCAATCGAATCGGTCGCCTGGCGCACTTCGCCCACCATGTTGCTCAGATTGTCGCGCATGGCACGAATAGCAAAGAGCAGGCTGCCGCGATCCTTGGGACCAATGGCGATGACGACGCTCAGGTCGCCTGCGGCGATCCGGCCGGCGATTTCGGCGGCGGCATCGGGCTCGCCGCCCAGGCGTTGCAGAAGCGATGACGTGATCAGCCAGGCAACCAGGATGCCGGTTGCAACGGCCAGCAGGCCGATCACGACCGACAGCGTCTGGCCGCTGGCAAAGTCTGCCTGGATCTGTGCCGACAGGGACTTGATCTGCGCGCTCTGGAACTGGCGCAGGGTCTTGATGGCGCCAAGGTAGGCCGTCAGGCCGGGCTCCAGGCGCTCGCCGGCGATCTTGCGGGCGGCGTCCAAATTGCCGGCCTTCTTCTCCTTGAACACGGCTTCGCGCGCCGCACGATAGGCGTCGCGCCGCGCCGCGATGTCGGCATAGAGCATCGCTTCGGCATCGTTTTTCTGCAGCGCCGCAAGCTCCTTCTGGATATCGCTGATGCGCTGGGAATTTGCCTTGATCGGTCCGTCGAGGCGGGCCTGCACCGCCGGATCGGGATTTTCGACGACCGCCATGGTGCGCGCGCCGTTCACATCGGTCAGGCTGTGCCATTCGGTGACGAGGCGCTCCTTGACCAGCACATCGGTGACCATCTTCCGGCTCAGGTTGCCGACGCCTTGCAGGCTGTGTATGCCGACCATAACAACCAGCGCCAGCATCAGCAGCACCAGGCCGAAACCCAGCCCGAGCCGGGTGCCGACCGTCATTTTTTTGGTTGTCATATTTTCTCCTGCGCAATCAATTGAGGGTTGCATCATCTTCGCAATGACGATGGCATTGGTGGTTCTTGCGCAACGCGATACCCGCTGGCGGCAACAAACCGGCGGCTGGGGTCAGCCAGCCGGAAAGTGTTGCAAATGCGGCATGTGATGCCTGTTTCCCGGACCGGAAACAGCAGCGTTCAGGTCAGGCGATTCTTCGCCAGCGGGGGATTTTTTGAGAAATACCGCCGGATGCCTTTCACAACGGCATCGGCCATCTGATCTTGATAGGCGTCGTCGGCCAATTTGGCTTCTTCTTCCGGGTTCGAGATGAAGGCGGTCTCGATCAGGATGCTCGGTATGTCGGGCGCCTTCAGGACCGCAAAGCCGGCCTGCTCGACCGCGCCCTTGTGCAGCCTGTTGATGCCGCCGATTTCGCCGAGCACGGCGCGGCCCAGTTTCATGCTGTCGTTGATCTGCGCCGTCGTCGACAGGTCCAGCAGCACGCTTGCCAGTTGCCGGTCCTGCGTCTTGATGTTGACGCCGCCGATCAGGTCGGCGGAATTTTCCTTGCTTGCCAGCCAGCGCGCTGCCGTCGAGGTGGCGCCTTTTTCCGACAGCACGAACACCGACGAGCCGCGTGCGGTCGCTTCGACGAAGGCGTCCGCATGGATCGACATGAACAGGTCGGCCTGCACCTTGCGCGCTTTTTGCACGCGCACATGCAGGGGCACGAAGTAGTCGGCGTCGCGGGTGAGCATGACGCGCATGTTCGGCTGCTGCTCGATCTTCGCCTTCAGGCGGCGCGCGATTGCCAGCACCACGTCTTTTTCGCGGCTGCCGTTGCGCCCGATGGCGCCCGGGTCTTCACCGCCATGGCCGGGATCGATGGCGATCGTGATCATGCGCGTCAGCGGTGCCGGGTCGGCACGCGGATAGTCGCGTGCGCCGTCGCGCCCCGGCTCGCCTTTCGCATCGCGCGCCATGTCGCGTGCCGTGTTTCGTTCCGAATCTCGTCCCGTATCTCGTCCCAGCTCACGTGCGGCATCGCGCAGTGCTTCACGGGCGCCGTCGCGCAGGGCATCCTTCGCCGCCTGATCGGCGTCGCGGCCGCTCTCGCGTGCCAGCGGCGTGTCGCGCGGCGCGGCTCTCGGTTGGACCCGTCCATCGGCCAGCGGCATGGCGGCATCGGAATCCGGCCGGCCCCATTCCCCTTTTTCGATCATTGCGGCAATCGGATCGACCGGCACGACCGGATACAGGTCGAAGATCAGCCGGTGCTTGTATTCGCCCACGGGGCTGAGGGTAAATACCTGCGGCTTGACCTCTTCCTTGAGGTCGAACACCAGCCGCACCACGTTCGGCCGGCTCTGGCCGACCCGCACCTGGCGGATGTAGGGATCGTTGGACTGGATCTTGGCGACCAGGCTTTTCAGGGCGGCGTTCAGGTCGATGCCCTCGACGTCGACCACCAGGCGCTCGGGGTCCTTGACGACGAAATGCGTGGCTTTCAGGTCGCTGTCGTTTTCAAGCGTTACGCGGGTGTAGTCTTCGGCCGGCCAGACCCGCACTGCCAGGATTTGCGCGGCGCATGCCGGCAGGGGCGCCATGACCGAGATCAGCAGCGTGCCGCCGGCTTTGAGCAATGTGCGACGGCGCCGCCCCGAGGCCGCCAGCGGGCTGCGCGCTCCGGCTAGAGGTTCGGGAAAAATCGGAGTCGGTCGAGACATGTGTTTCCCAGGTCGGAGTGCGCGTTCAATTCTACCTTACGGCCTTCGCCGGCAACGACGAGGTGCAGTGCAATGTCCGGTGGCTGCAACACTGCTGCCGCCTTTTCCGGCCACTCGACGATGCAGACCTGGCGGCCATCGAATTCATCGCGGAATCCGGCGTCGAGAAACTCTTCCGGGCCGGTGAGCCGGTACAGGTCGAAATGGCGCACGGCGAGCGCCGCGCCGTCGACCGTCACGCTGTAGGGTTCGACCAGCGTGTAGGTCGGGCTCTTGACGTGGCCGGTATGGCCGGCCGCATGCAGCAGGGCGCGCGTGAGCGCGGTCTTGCCGGCGCCGAGCTCGCCGTACAGGTAGAGCGTCAGGCCCGGCGCGAGCGTGCGCGCCAGTGCCGCGCCCAGCGCCAGGGTGCCGGCTTCATCATGCAGGTGGGCTGTGAAATGCTGCATCGACTAGAATGCTTTCTACGAAATTTCGCCAAGCGGCGTTCTGCCTGCGTTGCCATCGCAACCGCTACTGCTACTGCGCCATGCCGCCATGATGCCATCGAATGCAACACCAGAGGCGCTCGATGCGCTTGCCAGCCGGATCCGGCAATGGGGCAGTGCGCTCGGCTTCGCCGAGATCCGCATTGCCGATATCGACCTGGGCGACAATGAAGCCGGCCTGCAGGCGTGGCTCGATGCCGGCCATCACGGCGACATGGCCTACATGGCCGCCCATGGCATGAAGCGCGCGCGGCCGGCCGAACTGGTGCCGGGCACCCGCCGCGTGATCGTCGCCCGGATGGATTATCTGCCTGCCGCCAGCATGCCTGCCGAAAGCGGCCTGCCCGACTGGCGCCTGCGCGAAGCGGCTCGCCTGCAGCAGCCGGGCGCAGCGGTGGTGTCGGTGTATGCGCGCGGGAGGGATTATCACAAGGTCATGCGCGCCCGCCTGCAACGGCTGGCGCAGCAGATCGAGGCGGCGGCGGGCAGCTTCGGCTACCGCGTCTTCACCGATTCGGCGCCGGTGATGGAGGTGGCGCTGGCGCAGAAGGCCGGACTCGGCTGGCGCGGCAAGCACACGCTTTTGCTCAGCCGCGAGGCCGGCTCGATGTTCTTTCTCGGCGAAATCTACACCGATCTGCCGCTGCCGGTGGACGCGCCCGTTGCCGACCATTGCGGCAGCTGCAGCGCCTGCATCGCGGCCTGCCCGACGCAGGCGATCCTTGGCCCCTACCGGCTCGATGCGCGGCGCTGCATCTCGTATCTCACCATCGAGCTCCAAGGCAGCATTCCCGAGGCGCTGCGCCCGCTGATCGGCAACCGCGTCTACGGTTGCGACGATTGCCAGCTGGTCTGCCCCTGGAACAAGTTTGCGCAACCGTCCGGCGTGGCCGATTTCGACGTGCGCAACGGCCTCGACGGCGCCAGCCTGATCGAGCTGTTCGCCTGGACCGAGGCGCAGTTCGAAGCCCGCCTGCAGGGCAGCCCGATCCGGCGCATCGGCCATGAACGCTGGCTGCGCAACCTGGCAGTTGGCCTGGGCAATGCATTGCGGCAGGCCGCGCCGGCCGAGCGCGGCAGCTTCACCGGGGCGCTTGCCGGCCGCTGCGACGACGCCTCGCCGCTGGTGCGCGAACATGTGGCGTGGGCGCTGGCGCAGGCGGCAGCGACCTAACGCACCAGCAGCAGCCACAGCGGCAGCGTGATGACCGACAGCACCGTGCCGGCCGACACCACGTAGGCCACGAACGGGCCGTCGCCACCCATGCGCGCAGCCAGCACGTAGGCGCTCGACGCGGTGGGCAGCGCGCAGACCATGACGGCAATCTGCAGGTGCAGCGCCTGCAGGCCGAGTGCGCGGCCGATCAGGTAGGCGCAGGCGGGCAGCAGCAGCAGCTTGACGGCGATGAAGTAGGCCGCAATGCCGTTGGCGCGCGGCGCACCGGTCAGCCGCAGCCCGGCGCCGACCGTGATCAGGCCCAGCGCAATCGATGCATTGCCCAGGCGCGAGAGGGTCGAACTGACGACTTCGGGCAGATGCAGGCCGGCCAGGTTGAAGGCGACGCCGCAGACGGTTGCCACCAGCAGCGGATTTTTCAGCAGCGCCATGCCCAGGCCGCCCTTCTTGTGGGCCAGGGCGTGGACTGCGGCCATGTTGCAGATCGGCACCGCAAAGCCGATGATCAGCGCCATCAGCGAGGTGCCGGTGTCGCCCGCCAGGCGCGAGGCCACCGCCAGCGCAATGTACGAATTGAAGCGGAAGGCAGTCTGCACGGCCGACTCGAAGACCATCGGCGGCGCCTTGAAGAGCGGCTTGGCAAGCCAGCCCATTGCAATCCCTGCCGCCGTTGCCAGCAGCGCCGTCTGCAGGAGCCTGCCGCTGTGATCGAAATCGAAAGGCGTGCGCGCCGTTGCATAGAACAGCAGGGCGGGAAAGAGGATGAAGTAGACCAGTTTTTCCAGGCCGGTCCAGAAATCGATGCCCCAGCCGGTGCGGCGGTACAAGACGAAGCCCAGCAGGATCAGGGCGAAATCGGGAATCAGGACGTTCAGAATCGACATGGGTTGGCGCAGACGGGAGGCAGGTTACTTCAGCAGGCGGGCAAGTTCGACGGCGGTCTTCACGTTCATCTTGTCGAAGATATGCGCACGGTGGACTTCGACGGTGCGCATGCTGATGCCGAGCTTGTCGGCGATGATCTTGTTCATGTTGCCGGCCAGGATAAGCTCGAGCACCTCGCGCTCGCGCTGCGACAGGCCGTCGAGCCGCTGGTGCACGGCCGCTGCGGCATTGGCTGCACGCGAGGCGGCCAGGGCCTCGAGCACCCGGTCCATGAGCTTGTTGTCGTTGAACGGTTTTTCGAAAAAATCGAAGGCGCCGCGCTTCAAGGTATCGACCGCCATCGGCACGTCGCCATGACCGGTCAGGAAGATCACCGGCAGGCGCGCGGTCAGTGCGCGCAGGCCGAGTTCGTCGAACAGGGCGCTGCCGCTCATGTCGGGCATGCGCACGTCGAGCAGCAGGCAGTCGCCCTCGGCCGAGAAACCGGTCTGCTCGCGCAGGCTTTCCAGGAAGGCGCCGCCGCTGGCATAGGCCGTGGCAGCAATCTCGCGCGAGCGCGCCAGCCAGGTCAGCGAGTCGCGAATGACTTCTTCATCGTCAACGATATGCAGCATGCAGGTTCCTTTGAATCAGGCAATACGATTGACGCCGGGACTGGCCGTGGCGGTGTCGGGCGCGGCTGCAGCCTGGGAGGCCGCCGCCGTGCCCGCTTCGGGCGAAATGGTTGCAGCCGGCGGCAGTGAGAATGCGAAGATCGTGCCACCGCCGGGATTGTCACGGTAGGCCAGCCGGCCACCGTGAAACTCCACCGCCGTGCGGCAGATGTTGAGGCCCATGCCCATGCCCTCGGCCTTGGTCGAGAAAAAAGGCGAGAACAGCCGCTCGCCGACCGACGCTGCAATGCCATGCCCGCGGTCGATGACGGCGATGCGCACGCCGGCACTGTCCGGGTCATCCGCGCGCTCATGGGCTGGCTCGCCATCGCCCTCGCCATCGCGGCTTGCAGTGATCTGCAGGATACGCTGCTCCGGTGCGATGTCTTCCATCGATTCGATCGCGTTGCGCGTCAGGTTCAGCAGGACCTGTTCGATCAGCACCCGGTCGGCCAGGACCGGCGGCAGGTTTGGCGCGACGCTGATGCGCAGCGAGACGAAAAACTTGTGCGCCTGCAGTTCCACCAGCGGCACGATGCCGTCGATGAGGCTGCGTACCGCCACCGGCTCGCGCGTGGCTTCATGCTGCTTGACGAAGGCATGCACGCTGCGGATGATCTGGCCGGCGCGCTGGGCCTGGGTGCTGGCGCGTTCCAGCGCCAGGCGCAGGTCCGTCGCGTCCGGTGCGGCGCCGGTGCGCAGGCAGCCGTTCAACAGGTTCAGCGCACCGGTGGTGTAGCTGGAAATTGCCGCCAGCGGCTGGTTCAGTTCATGCGCCAGGGTCGAGGCGATTTCGCCCATGCTGGCCAGGCGGGCGCTCGATTCGAGTTTTTCCTGCTGCTGCCGGTTCAGTTCCTCGATGCGCCTGCTCTCGGAGATGTCGAGTATCGAGCCCATCCAGCCGGTCTGCCGGCCGGCCGCATCCAGCAGCGGCGACTCGAAGATCAGTACCGGAAAGCGCGCGCCGGCGCGCTGGAAAATGGTCTCGAAGCCCTGTGGCGTGATGGTGCCGGCCAGGACTTCGGCAAAACGCTTCTGGTATTCGGCCATCGCCTCGGGCACCCAATAGGGCATCGGCGGCATGCGTCCGACCAGGTCGGCGGCGTCGGTGCCGACCATCCGGCAAAAGGCCGGATTGACGTATGTGACGCGGCCTTCGAGGTCGCGCGCGCGCAGGCCGGTTACCAGGGAATTCTCCATCGCGGTGCGAAACGACATCTGCTGGCGCAGCGCGCCTTCGACCTGCAGGCGGCGATTGATGTCGCGCCAGAGCGCCAGCAGGCTTGCCAGCAGGCCCAGGGTCAGCGCGATCACGGCGCCCACCAGCAGATTGGGCAGCAGCTTGGGCAGGCCCTTGAGGCTGTTGGTGCGCAGGGTCAGGTTGGCGTTCTGCAGGTCCAGCGCATGCACATGCGTGTAGACGCCGCGGCCCGGGCCACCGGCTGCGCGGCGCTCGATGACGGCGTCGTCGGCGCCGGTCAGCGTGATTTCATTGTCCTGGGCAAACCACCACGGCACCATCTGTTCCAGGATCGCTGCCGTCGCATAGGTTGCCACCAGGCTGCCGTGATAGTGCTCGCCCTGCAGCAGCGGCAGGTGGTAATCCATCTGCATCGGCGTCTGGCGTCCGCCCGGACGTGCCGGCGCTGCATAACGCGGCCGCCCGATGCGGCGGGCGCCGTCTGCTGCGGCCAGCGAGACGTCGGACAGCGGCGCCGAACCCGGCGCCGACTGGTCGGTGCCCGCCAGCACCTTGCCGTGGGCGTCGAGCCAGAGCAGGCGCACCACTTCGCGCCGGGACGCCAGCAGCGGCGCCGCGCGCTTGGCAAGGTCGATCGGCACCAGGCGGCCGGTGGCGATTTCGGCGGCAACCTGGCGCAGCCATTCTTCATCCTGCGCCAGTTGCAGCCGCACGCTCTGCTCGACCCACAAGGTGTCGGCAATGAGCTGTTCCTGGCGCTCCGCCGATTCGAGCCGCTGCGCCTTCCACGGCAGCCATGCCAGGCTGATGACGATCAGCAGCGCCAGCAGCGCCGGCAGAAAGGGGAAAACGAGACGCCAGCCCGGCTTGCGCAGGGCCTGTCCCTGCGATGCTTCTGTATTGTCCGGTTGCAGCCACATCCGCCAAGTGTAGCTGAGTTGCTGCGCATAAAATCGGTTGCGGGAATACGCGTTGATCGGCCGCATGTGGATATCCACAATTGTGAGGCGGAAGAGAATTATTGACAATTCAGAAGTTTCCGCAATTCCACTTTTCCGGCCAGGACGCCTCCATGCTGAAACGCTCGTTTCTCCTCACCGTTGCCGCAGGTCTCGTGCTCGGCGCAAATGCCTGGGGCCAGGCGCCGATCGTCATCAAGTTCAGCCACGTCGTGGCCAGCGATACGCCGAAGGGCAAGGGCGCCGAGCGCTTCAAGGAACTGGCCGAGAAAATGACCAAGGGCCGGGTCAAGGTCGAACTCTATCCGAACAGCACCCTGTACAAGGACAAGGAAGAGATGGAAGCGTTGCAGCTGGGCGCGGTCCAGATGCTGGCACCGTCGCTGGCAAAGTTCGGCCCGCTCGGCGTGAAGGAATTCGAGGTGTTCGACCTGCCGTATATTTTTCCGGGCAAGGACGTGCTCTACCGGATCACCGACGGCCCGATCGGCCGCGACCTGTTCAAGAAGCTGGAGAGCAAGGGCATCATCGGCCTGGCGTACTGGGACAACGGCTTCAAGGTGATGTCGGCCAACAAGCCGCTGCTGCTGCCGGCCGACTTCAAGGGCCAGAAGATGCGGGTGCAGTCCTCCAAGGTGCTGGACGCGCAGATGCGCGCGCTGGGCGCCAATCCGCAGGTCATGGCGTTCTCCGAGGTCTACCAGGCGCTGCAGACCGGCGTGGTCGACGGCACCGAGAATCCGCCGTCGAACGTCTACACGCAAAAAATGCATGAAGTGCAGAAGAACCTGACGGTATCGAACCACGGCTATCTTGGTTATGCCGTCATCGTCAACAAGAAATTCTGCGATGGCATTCGAATACTTGGTCGCATCCTTCATGGCCGCTTCCAGCTGGCCGCGCACGTCGGCCGGCAAGCCATCCCAGAATTTCTTGTTGACGATGACGGCATAACCAAGATAGCCGTGGTT
>JANXSS010000289.1 GCA_025356535.1 Herminiimonas sp. | reverse complement strand
GTACGGGCTTGGCGCCGGCCGACACCGGGTCGGCAGCGAAAGCCGGTACCTGCGCGACGACGCCAGCAGTGGCAATTGCGATGAAGCCAAACATGGCGGCTGAACGAACAGGCAAGCGAAACAGGGAATCGGTCATTTTGGAAGGTCTCCGGAGGAATCAACAAGAAATCGAATGATCTGTTTTGGTACGTGCCGCCGCATTCGGGCGACACGGTTGCAGGCCAATGCCGATCTGACCTGGCGCGGCAACACCGGCCTGCCGAAGACCCGTGCAACTGGAAAACCGGCTTTTACAAGGCCCGCCCGTCAGCCGGGCAAAAGCGGCGATGCTGCACGCATAAAATCAGGCAACGACCAATTCGACCTCGATGTTTCCACGCGTGGCATTCGAATAAGGGCAGACCTGATGCGCCGCACTGACCAGATCGGTTGCAACGTTGCGGTCAAGGCCCGGCAGGTGGATGACCAGCTTCGCGGCGATGCCGAAACCGGCAGGAATCGGACCGATATCCACGCTGGCGTCGATCGATGCATCGGCTGGAATGGCGATCTTCTTCATTCCTGCAACATGCTTCATCGCACCCATGAAGCAGGCCGAGTAGCCTGCGGCAAAGAGCTGCTCCGGATTGGTCGCCGTACCGGCGCCGCCCATGGCCTTGGGCGGCGAAAGCTTCACGTCGAGCAGGCCATCGTCGGAAACGGCACGGCCGTCACGGCCGCCGGTGACGTGTGCATGCGCGGTATAAATGACTTTTTCGAGTTTGGTAGTCATGCGGTGTTCCTTGTTGGGGTTGGAAAATCAATCGGACAATCGGTCGCGCAGCTTCAAGACCGCCTGGTTCAAGAACAGTAATTCCTGCGGACTGCATCCGGTCTTCAACGTCATGCAATCGGGCAAATTCGCCGCATCATCTTTCAGTCGGGCTCCGGCCGCAGTCAATTTCACCCGCACGCGTCGTTCGTCATCGACATCACGCAGGCGAACGATCAAGCCTGCGGATTCGAGTCGCTTGAGCAGGGGCGTGAGCGTCCCGGAATCGAGAAACAGGCACTTGCTTATTTCCGACACCATCAGGCCCTCCTGTTCCCACATGATCAGCATGACCAGATACTGCGGGTACGTCAGTCCCAGACGCGACAGCAGGGGCTGATAGGCCTTGGTCATTGCCAGCGACGCCGAATAGAGCGTGAAACAGAGCCGGCCGTCGATTAGCGGCAACGCGCCGGAATTGTCTTTCCGTAAAATCATGCAGCATAGTCACACACGATTAAATAGTGCGCAATGTTTTTAATGCTTGATCAGCGTGAAGAAGACGGTGTTCGTCCGACAGCGGGCCATGCTTTGCCCGCCGCCGGGTGTGGCGAAGCGAGCGCACCTGCCGCGCGCTCGTGGTGGGAACGCGATGGAGAGAGGCGGTGCGTGCGCCCGCCCGGAAACGGCTGGCGCGCCAGGCAGCGTGGCGTTTCCCGGCCATCGCGCCGTTTGCGCCACATCCCGTTTTTCAGCAAAGGTGTATTGCCCATACAATCCTGGAAAGCGCGAAACCCGCGTAAAATGCGCCCACACGCGGGTGTAGCTCAATGGTAGAGCAGAAGCTTCCCAAGCCTCGCCACATCAAATATCCCCACTATTCATGTGGGTCTTCATCGCATCGAATCGCCATCACACCAAACAACCACTTTAATCAACGAGTTAGCAGCCATCACATTTTCGACCCCACCTTAGTCCTGAAAAGCTGATGATGTATTCGCTAAAGCTGACGTGCCATTTATAGTAGTGCTATCTTCAATCGCGATTTCATAGACCAGATTAAGCCCTCGACAAAAAATCAACGGCATAACTGAATACCACCATTTATTTACTCACTCTGCTAGGGAAGCACTGATTAATTAACGACTTACTGTTTCCGCCAACGCTCCGGTCTGAGACAATATCGACGTGTTCATTCGCTTACTGTTCATCATGCAAAAGAGCTTCTCTGACCTCGAATATGCCGCCAAGAAGAAGCT
>JANXSS010000253.1 GCA_025356535.1 Herminiimonas sp. | reverse complement strand
CCCGCAGCAGGATGCCGCCGTTGGCATGCGGATTCGCGCCCATGCGCCGTGCGCCATTGGGCGCAAGTTCGGCGAGTTCCGGTTGCAGCCGCCCGTCTTCATCGAAGAGTTCCTCAGGCCGGTAGCTTTTCAACCAGTCTTCCAGCAACTTGAGGTGTTCCGGATGCGTCGCTGGAGCGGAAAGCGGCACCTGGTGCGCGCGGAAAGTACCTTCAATCTGCACGCCGTCGACCATTTTCGGCCCGGTCCAGCCTTTGGGCGTGCGCAGCACGATCATCGGCCAGCGTGGCCGTTCGAGTTGCGCGGGGTCGGCCGGCGCGCGCGCGTGCCGCTGGATTTCGCGGATGCGCGCCAGCACCGTGTCGAGCGTGCCCGCCAGCGCCTGGTGCACCAGCGCCGGGTCGTCGCCCTCGACGAAATGCGGCTCGTGGCCATAACCGTGAAAGAGCGCGATCAGTTCATCGCGGCCGATGCGCGCGAGCACGGTCGGGTTGGCGATCTTGTAGCCGTTCAGGTGCAGGATCGGCAGCACCGCGCCGTCTCGCGCGGGATTGACGAACTTGTTGGCATGCCAGCTGGCCGCCAGGGCGCCGGTCTCCGCTTCGCCGTCGCCCACCACGCAGGCGACGATCAGGTCGGCATTGTCGAACGCTGCGCCATAGGCATGCGCCAGGCTGTAGCCGAGCTCGCCGCCTTCATGAATCGAGCCCGGTATCTCCGGCGAGACGTGGCTCGGTATGCCATACGGCCAGGAGAACTGGCGAAACAGCCGGCGCAGTCCTTCGGTGTCGCGCGAGATGGCCGGATAGTGTTCGCTGTAGGTGCCTTCCAGATAGGTGTTGGCGACGATGCCGGGGCCGCCATGACCGGGGCCGATCACGTACATCATGTTCAGGTCATGCTGGCCGATCAGCCGGTTCAGGTGGACATACAGCAGGTTCAGGCCGGGCGTGGTGCCCCAGTGGCCGAGCAGGCGCGGCTTGATGTCGGCAAGCGCCAGCGGCGCGGCCAGCAGCGGATTGTCCTGCAGGTAGATCTGGCCGACCGAAAGATAATTCGCCGCGCGCCAGTAGGCGTCGATCTTTCGCAGAAGCTCGGGGCAAAGCGGACCGTCCATGCGCATCGCCTCACGCAGCGCCATAGCCGCAATTGACATCATGCACGCCGCCGGCGCGCCGGCAGGCCTGCGCACAGTCCGCGCACGCCTGCGCACAGTGCGCCATGCCGTCGATCTGGGCGCAGCTCCTGGCGGCGGTTTCGCAGATCTCGGCGCACAGGCCGCACAGCTGCGCACTGAAGCGCGACCTGCCGGTCTGGAAGTTGGCGGTGAGCTGGCAGATGTCGACGCAGTTCATCAGCAGGCAATATTGTTCCGGCTCGACGTGCGCCTCGCCCGCATGCAGGCAATGATCCATCGCGCTGCGCAGGCAGACATCGTGGCAGTGCTGCGCCGAACGGATGCAGTCTTCTATGTGTTCGTGATACCGAGCAGTGCTTTCCATGGGGTAATTACCTTCCGGCGTGGCGTTTGCATGACCCCAGCATGGACCAACGCGGGCGAACTGTCTTCTGAAATCGAACGATCCGGTGTGCGCAGGCGGGCAGGCGCTGCCGGCGTCGATCAGGTGAGGCGGCGCTCCTGCGGCGCGGGCGCGCCTGCGAACAGGGGCAGCGAGTCCGGCGGCGACACTAGCATGCCGGGAAAGAGTGCGCCGAGCGCGGCGTCCTTGTGCGGCAACTGCTGCCGGCACACCTGCATGAGCACGCTGCGAAAATCGGTGGTGACGGCCAGGTCGCGCCCCTCGTGCAGCGCTGCCGCATCCAGCCCCGGCCATTGCGCATGCACCCGGCCGCCGGCGACCCGGCCGCCGAGCAGCCACATGACATTGCCGTGACCGTGGTCGGTGCCGCCGTTGCCGTTTTCGCGCGCGGTCCGGCCGAATTCGGACATGACCATGATGGTCGTGTCGTCGAATGCCGGGCCGAGATCGCGGGCGAGAACCGACAGGCCCCGACCGAGCGGCGCCAGCCGGTTCGCCAGCTGTCCCTTGGCCGCACCTTGCGCGGCATGGGTATCCCAGCCGCCCAGCGCCATGAATGCAATGTCGATGTTGGGGTCGCGTCGCATCAGGCCGGCCAGGCGTGCGGCGTCGCCGGGAAAGCCGTTGGGCAGCGGCGCGCCGCCGTAGGCGATTGCGCTTTCTTCACTTTGCGAGGCGGCCATGAGTTCGCGGTGCGATGCGCGCGCATCTTCGTAGACCTGCCCGAGCCGGCTGCTGCCCTTGTAGAGCGCGCCGAATGCGTCGCCGATCGCCGGGCGGTCGAGCAGGTCGCGCCGCGTGCCTGCGGTGCCGGCCGCAAGATTCGTCGTCACCATCGTGCCGGCCAAAATGCGTGGCGCGGCCGGCCCGATGCTGATTGCCCGGGTCGGCGTCGGCATGCCGGGCAGGGCGGCGGCGAGACGGTTGAGCCAGCCATCCGGCGTCGATTTGCGACCCGGCGTGCCGGACTCGAGATAGTCCTGCGCATCGAAGTGGGAACGCGTCGGGTCGGGTGATCCGCTGGCGTGGACGAACGCAAGTTTTTTCGCCACCCATAGCGGCTGCAGGTCGGCCAGTCCCGGATGCAACCCGAAAAACCCGTCGAGGTCGATCACGCCGCCCTCGGCGCCCGGCCGTGCCAGGGCGATCGTCGGTCGCAGGCGGGCATAGCCGGGGTCGCCGTAGGGCACGACGACGTTCAGACCGTCGACCGCGCCGCGCAGCATGATGACGATGAGCTTGCCGGCGCTTGCAGGATTGCCACCCCGCGCGGCCCAGGCCGTGCCGCCTAGCGGAATGACCAGCCCACCGGCCAGGGCCATCGATTGCATGAAGGTTCTGCGGTCCATGGAACATTCCTTGTCTGAAGTTGCGAAGCCGGCGCTGCACGAATCGACGTACGAATCGACGTACGAATCGACCTGCGGATCGAAATACTTGTCGAACCAGATTCAGTGCTGCATGAAATCGGGACTGCCCAGCAGCAGTGCCGCACGCAGCGCAACGGGACTGCGCCCGGCCTGCGCAACGGTCTGTGCCGACAGCAGCGGGCCGAGCGTCCGGACCAGCGCCGCATCGTCGGCGCGTGACGGCGCAGCAGTCGTCGCTGCGCTGCGTACGCCCGGCGCGTCAAGTTGCGCCATGCCTGCCATGTCGTCCTGCGCCGGCGGCGTGGCTTGCGCATTGACCGTCATTGGCAGCATCGGCGGCGATGCGGCGGCTGCTGCCGGCGCGAAATCGGCGCTTGCCTGCGCCAGCGGCAGGCGTCCCGAGGCGAGCGCCGTGGCAAAACCGAGCCGGCGCGTGAGCGCATCGGGATTGAGCCAGGCCGCCTCGGTGTTCTTGTAGCCGTCGGGTGTCTGGCAGCCGTATAACGGCATGCCAAGCTGGTTCAGGGCATTGACGAGCGGTCGTACATTGACCAGTGGCGCACCGATGGCCCGCACGGCCGAGATCACGTAACGGTATGGCGTCTTGAATTTTTTCCCGGCGCTGGCCGGATCGCGAAATTCGCGGCTGAAGAACAGGGTGTGCAGCACCGACCGGATGTCGCCGCCCGTCTCGAGATAGCGCTGCGTCATCTGTGCCACGAGCGCCGCCGGTGGCGCGTCCTCGATGAAATACCGGGCCAGCAGATAGCTCAGCCGGTGCGCCGTTGCCGGATGCATGGCCAGCACGTCGAGGGCATATTCGCCTTCGTCCTGGCCCTGCGCCGTGACGGGGCGGCCCAGCCATGTCTTGGCGCCGGCGTCATGACGCGCCGGCTCGAAGCGAAAGCCGAGATCGTCCTGCGCCAGCGCGCGTGGCGTGAAGCGCCAGCCGGTCAGCATGCGCGCCAGCGTCGTCACGTCGGCCTGCGTATAGCCGGCGTCGACGCCCAGCGTATGCAGCTCCATGAGTTCGCGCGCATAGTTCTCGTTGAGGCCGGCCGCCTTGCGCATCTGGCCGGCAGGCGCGCCCGGTCCGCCCGGCGCGGCAGCGTTGCGCGTGTCCGCCGACGACAGCCAGTTGTCGAGATAGAACAGCATTGCCGGATCCCTGGCGGTGGCGCCAAGGAGCGTACGGAACCTGCCCAGCGCATTCGGGCGGATGGCGTCGCGCTCGTAGGCATTGATCAGCGCGCGATCGATGCCCTTGCCTGCAAACACATTGAAGTGATTGAACCAGAAATCGACCATCACTTCCTGCAACTGGCGCGGGCTTTCCACGGCGCGCAGCAGGCGCGCCCGGGCGGTCTGTTCGGCGATGCGGGCAATGGTTGCCTTGCGCGCTTCCTGGTCGCCTTGCCGGCCGGCTTGCCGCGCCGCCTGGAACGCGGCCAAGGTACGGCCGGCGCTTTGCCGGTCGGTCTCGATTGCATCGAGCTTGCGGCTCAGCGTCTCGGGCAGGGCGATCGCATCGGGGTCGAGCTGCGCCTCGATGTAACGGTCGATGCCGACCGCCTCGACGCGCGCGACGTCGCCGGGGCGCGGGCCGTAAGCCAGGCGATTGAGCACATGCGCTGCCTGCGCGGACGACGTCGCGGCGGCCTGCGACAGGGACGGGCACGGCAGGGCGAACGACAGCACCAGCAGCAGCAATCTTGGTTTCATTTTTTCGGCATCCGAAGGACAGCATCAGCCCGGGCGCCGCCGCCCGGAAGCTGCAGCACACCAGTTGTTGCTAGTCTGCATCTAAAACCGGATTCCTGCCAAATGGAGAATTGCCACAGAAGTGCGCAATTTGTAAGTGCGTGTTAAGTGCGTGTTAAGTGCGAACGCAGTGCGACGACGGCACCGACGGAAAACGCCGGATCGGTTCCCGGCGATGCGCGTGCCCGGAGCGTGCGCGCGCCCGGCACTTAAAACTCGGCATGCGCGCGCAGGCTGAGTATCGACACCGGTCCGCGGTCGCGGTTGTAGGCCGGGTTGTTGACATGCTGATAATTGGCCGACAGCGTGACCTGTGGCGTGATCCGCATTGCGTAGTAGGTTTCCAGGATTTTTTCCGGGCCATAGCTTTGCTGGCCATCGCCGATCAGGATGCCGATGCCACCGGCGGCAAAATAAGCCCGGGCGTCGCCCGACAGGCCATTGACGACGGCCGCCACGCCGAGCGTGTCATCGTGACGCCCCCAGCGATCGCCCTTGACTGCGATCCCGCCCGAGAGCGAACGGTTGATCTCGGTGAATTCATAGGCTTCCTTGCTGCCGTCGTTGACGCTGGCGCGCAGGAACACGCCCAGGTCGGCCAGCACTTCCTGTTCCAGGTTGATCGACATGCCCGGGCGCGAGCCGAAGCGTCGGACCAGCGCGGTCTCGGGCGTCTGCGTGGTTTGCCGGGCAAGCAGCACGGCGTCGCGATAGGCGCCCATGCGGCCGCGGTTGACGAAGCCGAGCAGCTTGAGCTTGCCGGGATGCGCGCCGAGCTGATAGCGCTGTTCGAATTCGGTCACCAGCATGTACTGGCTGAAGTCGACACCGGTGATTTTCCCGTTCGGCACCTTCGAGAGCTGGAACACGCCGCCACGCACGGTCCAGCTGTCCTGCGTCCACTCAGCTGCAGCGCCGTAGGTAAAGCCCCAGGCATCGGCGGCGTAATCGACGGCGCCGGCGTCGATGACCGACCAGTTCAGGAAATCGCCGCGCGGGTCGTGCGCGTAGGTATTGGTGTCGAAGATGTCGGTGACGGAGAATTTTCCCGCCGTCAGGACCACGTTGTCGGCCGTCCTGGCGCCTGCCAGCTGGTTTGCCGCGGACTCGATTGCAACGGCCTGGCCGCCAAGCGGGATCACCTGTCGAATGAATGCCCGGGGCATGCGCAGATATGGGGTGTTCGCGCCGACCTTGTATGCCTCGCCGCTTGGAAAGCCGGCCATGCCAACCGTGTTGCTCAGACCAAAGCCCTGGTCGATTTCCGGATTGATCCAGAACTCGGCGCCACGCCAGAGCCGCACGCCGGCATAAAGCGTGATGTCGGTGGTCTCTTCGGTACGGCCGTTTGCGATCAGGCTGTTCGTGCCGCTGTAGGGCGACGTGAATTTTCGATGCGCCTGGGTGACGTTGGTGAGCTGGCCGTGCAGCGCCCAGCGCTCGGGCGCAGCAGCGTCTTCCGGCACACCGCCCGAGGGTACGGACGCGCCCGTTTGCACGGTCTCGGACGCCGCCCACAGGCAGCCCGGCGCCATGCACAGGAGCGCGGTCGACAGGAGCGCCAGCATTGGCAGCCGGCGCCTTTGCGACAACGGCACGGTGGGGCAGGGCAAGCGGTTCTCGATGGCAGACATGCTGCTTCCTTCATTGTGCGTCGATAAATGCCGCAGCGTGCGCGCTTCGCATGGGCGGGAGCACATCGTGTGCGGCAGGTGCGCCCGGCGTCTCAGGCGCCGGCCACGCCTGCCCTGGCAACGGCGCCGGCCGCCGGCAGCGCCTCGACCTGCCAGCACAGGTCCATCAACCGCCGCGCCTGCGGCTTCGACAGGATGCCCTCGACCAGATCGGCGAACTTGACTTCAAGCTGGGCGTCGGTCATCGGCACCTCGACGCTGCCCACCGCATGTTCGATGAACCTGTGCAGCGTGCGCCCATCCCTGGTGAACACGGTCATGTCGACCTGCTCCGGGCGAATGGCCGCGTCGACGGTGGCATTGACCCGGTCGCGTACGGCAATCGTCGTCGCGTCGCGCACGGCGCGGTCGCTGTACTGCTTCTCGCCGGCGGCGCCATCGATCAGGGCGACGGCAACCGAGTGGTAGACGCTGAATTTTCCTTCCAGGCCGATCTGCGGCGTCTTCTTGCCGGTCAGCTCCAGCACCAGCGGATGGACGCGCAATTCGACGCGATCGATCTGCTGCGGCGTCAGCTTGTTCTGGTTGCGCAGCTGGATGGCAGCGTCGATGGCCGGATGGATCACGATGCCGCAGGCGAACGGCTTGTAGGTGTTCAAGGCTGCTTCGTAGCGGCTGCCCAGGCCTTCGGTGATCTGCAGGTAATCCTGCTTGGTGCTGATCGTGTTTGCCCAGCCGCGCCTGGCTTCGATCATGCCCTCTGAACTCGTGTAGTTCTGCGCTGCGAGAACGGCTGCAAACAGGCCGTTGTTGGCAGCCCGCCCGGGATTGAAACTCTTGTTCATCGAACCGAAGGATTCGCGCAGGCCGACCGGCTGCGATGCCGCCAGGCCGAGCGCCCAGATCATCTGCTGCTCGCTCAGTTGCAGCAGCTTGCCGGCAGCGGCCGCCGCACCGAAGACGCCTGCTGTGCCCGTGATGTGCCAGCCGGTGTCGTAGTGGTTCGGATAGACGGCGTTGCCGATGCGGCACTCGGTTTCCACCCCCAGTATCAGGGCGTTCAAGAACTCCTTGCCGCTGACCGGACGGTATTCGGCCAGCGCCAGGATCGCCGAGACAACCGGGCCGGCCGGATGAATGATGGTTTTTAAGTGGGTGTCGTCGTAATCGAAGATATGGCTGCTGGCGCCATTGATGAAGGCCGTCGTCATGATGTCGAAGCGCTCGCGCCGTCCGAGCAGGCTGGCCTGCGGCGCCCCGGAAAACGGTCCCAGGGCGGCGACGGCGCGCTCGACCGTCTCATGATGCGAGCCGCCGACGGCAACGCCGACGTAGTTCAGAAGCGTGCGCGTGCCTTCCTTCTTTACCGCTGCCGGCAGGTCTTCATAGCGCGCATTGACGAGGTAGCGCGCCAGCGTTTTCGTCACGCCCTGTGCCGCCGTTGCGGTGACGGGCGTGGTGATGGCGGGTGCTGCCTGCGCCGTGGTCGCTGCAGCCGGCGCGGCCACGACTGCTGCGGCTGCACTGGCTTTCAAGAAGGTGCGGCGATCGATGCTGCGCATGGCGTCTCCTGGCGTTGTCACGGCGTCTGGCGTCATGATCGTGTTGAAATTGTGGTGTGGGCATTCAGGTCGGTGATTCTACGGGATGGCAGGCAGGCCGACTGCTGCTTTTTTGCGCGGTGCGCGTCGTGCCGCGTCCGGCCATGGGTTGCCCCCCTCATCGTCCTGCCAGCCCGAATGCGCCAGCGACGCCGGCACACCGCGCCTGGCAGGAAACAACACTTACAGATTCTAACTTGTTGCCCAGGGCAATTAAGTGTCTACTCAGGCATGTCGTTCAACAGGGAGAACATCGTGAACAGAACCATCCAGGGCAGCCTCGCGGCGATGCTCGGTGCAGGCGTGCTGGCAATCTGCACGCCTGCGCTTGCAGCCGATGTCGACATCAATGTGCGCCTGCCGGGCGCATACCAGGTGCCGCAGCCGGTGTACCAGCAGCCGCAGCCGGTGTATGTCGAGCCGCGCCCGATCATCGTGCGCCAGCAACCCGTCTACGTGCAGCGCGACGGCCGCGATTGGGACCGGGACCGGGACTGCAAGAA
This sequence comes from Herminiimonas sp., assembly GCA_025356535.1. Taxonomy (GTDB): domain Bacteria; phylum Pseudomonadota; class Gammaproteobacteria; order Burkholderiales; family Burkholderiaceae_D; genus JANXSS01. Next base: position 9,406 of record JANXSS010000253.1, on the reverse strand, counting down.
GGGCAAGTGCAAGTACAAAAAAGAAAAAAAGGACAAGAAGGACAAGCACGGCAAGCATCATGGCCACGACGATTGACGGTAGGGTGCGGCACCGGGAACGCGTTGCCGGGCACCGGTTCCACGGCGCGACGAAGTGCCGGCGCAAGGCCCGCAGCGGATAGTTCTTCACAACAATGTTGATTTATAGCATACTTCAGAAAGGTTGAAAAAAGGCGACCTGTCACAATACAGGAATCAACCGGTTGAATGCGAAAACAACAACTTTTGTGACCACTGCGCCGGCCCCTGCGCCCGGCGCGGCCCGTCATGCAACGGCTGCAGACAATCTGGCGTCGAACATTCGCCTGCTCAACGGCTTCTACGGCATCTTCGCCATCGCCTGCATCGGCATCCTGGTCGTGGGCGTGCCGTTTTTTTTCACCCGCAAGACAGGCAGCGCGATTGCCTGCGTGATCATCATTGCCGCCGTCGCCTGGTGCTGGCACGTCAGCCGCACCGGCAAGCCGCAGCGCTCCCTTGCCGCCTTCAGCACCGTCGCCTGGCTAGTGGCCGTCGGCCTGCTGTACCTGGGCACGCAGCCGACCATCGTCGTCTTCATCATGGCCATTGCCGTCACCCTTGCCGTCGTCACGGGACTGCGCGTGGGCGTGCTTTTCGGCGTGACCTATATGCTGGCCTGGCTCGGCTACCTGCTCATGGTCCGGCACGGCGTTGCGCCGCAACCGTATTTTTTCGGCAATGCGTACATTTCATGGTTTCATGCGGCCGCCTCGTTCCTGCTGGTGCTGCTGCCGGTGCCGGAACTGGTGTCGAGCATCCGGGCCGCCGGCGCCCGGCAGGAGCAGGCCGAAAGACATCTGCGCGAGGCGCTCGCCTCGAATGAAGCGATCCTGCTGCATTCGCCCGTGGCCATGGGCGTCTATCGCAGCAGCGGGCCTTGCGTGATGGCCAACCAGGCTTATGCGTCGCTGGTGGGCGCCAGCGTGGCACAGTTGCTGACACAGGATTTCCGCACCATCGATACCTGGCAAAGCTCCGGCCTGGGCGCAGATATCGTCGCCACCCTGGCCGATGGCGCCCCGCGCCGGCGCCGCACGCACGAAACGACATCGTTTGGCCGGGAAATCTGGATCGACACCATCATGATGTCGACCGTTCTCGATGGCGCACCGCACATCCTGCTGCAGTTGGTCGATTACACCGAGCAGAAGCTGAGCGAAGAGGCGCTGACCAAGAGCGAACAGCGCCTGGCCATGGCATTGCATGCATCGGGATTGTCGACCTGGGAATACAACATCGCCACCGGTACCGTCGAAATCGACGCGCAGTGGGCCACCATCATCGGCGCCCCCGCCGGCCCGACGGTGACCACCGTGCTGGCGCTCGCGGCGCGCACCCATCCCGAGGACACCGCCCGCCTGCTCAGTGAGGCGGTGTCGACCTTCAAGGGCGATATCGTCGAGTTCCAGTGCGAGTTCCGGATACGCACCGAGGCCGGGGAATGGCGCTGGATCTGCTGCAGCGGCAAGATCATCGCGCGCGACGCCCGCAGCCGCGCCGTGCGGGCCATCGGCACCAACCTCGACATCAACGAACGCAAGGTGGCGCAGGAGCGCATCCGTCAGCTGGCCTACTACGACAGCCTGACCAATCTGCCCAATCGCCGCATGCTGCTCGACCGGCTCAACCAGGCGCTGGCGCACGCAAGGCGCCATGGGCGTCCGCTGGCGGTGATGTACCTGGACCTGGACAACTTCAAGCTGATCAACGATACGCTGGGCCACGACGCCGGCGACCTGCTGCTGCAGGAAGTCGCCCGACGCATCAGCGCCTGCGCGCGCGCCGGCGACACCATCTCCCGCCAGGGCGGCGACGAATTCGTCATCGTCCTCACCGAGATCGCCCAGCCGGCGGACGCGGCCGCAGTGGCGAACAAGATCTTCCGGGCGCTGGAAGAACCCATGTACATCGCCGGGCAGATATGGACGGTCACCACCAGCCTGGGCATCTGCGTGGCGCAGGTCGGCAGCACCGATGATGCACGGGGCCTGATGAAGAAAGCCGACAGCGCAATGTACGAGGCAAAGCGCAGCGGGCGCAATCAGTACCGCTTCTTCGAGCAGGAGCCGGAGCCGCAGGTGGTCGTCATCGGCTGAGAGCGCCCCGGCTGCAGCGCTCCGCGCTGCTTCAGATGAGGCGCATTTTGAAGCTGCGCCCCTTGATGTTGCCGGCGGCCAGCCGCGCCGCAGCCCGCTGCGCAACGCTGCGCTCGAGCGCGACGTAGGTCATGAATTCGAAGACGTTGATCCTGCCGACCTGCTCCTTGGCCAGGCCGGCCTCGCCCGTCAACGCGCCGAGCAGGTCGCCCGGTCGCAGCTTGTCCTTCTTGCCGCCCATGATGCACAGCGTAACCATCGGCGCCTGCAGCGCGGCACCGGCGGCGGGCGTGAGCGTGGCCACGTCGAACCAGCGCACCGGGCCATGCTGATAGTCTTCGATCAGCCTGACCCACTTCCTTTCGTTCGGCGCGCACAGGCTCAGCGCCAGGCCGCGCGCACTGCCGCGCCCGGTGCGTCCGACCCGGTGCACGTGCACTTCGGTGTCCTTCGAGACGTCGACGTTGATGACCGCTTCGAGGCTCTGTATATCGAGCCCGCGCGCGGCCACGTCGGTTGCCACCAGCACCGAGCAGCTGCCGTTTGCAAACAGCACCAGGATCTCGTCGCGCTCTTTCTGTTCCAGCTCGCCATACAGCGCCATGGCGGAAAATCCCTGCGCGCGCAATGCGTCGGCCAGTTCGCGGCAATGGATCTTGGTATTGCAGAAGGCCAGGGCAGACGCCGGCCGGTAGTGGTTCAGCAGCTGCGCCACCGCCGTGTTGCGCGCTTCGTGCGGAACCTCGTAGAAGCGCTGTTCGATGCGGCTGTCGTCATGCTGCGACTCGACCGTGATTTCGGTCGGCTCGCGCAGAAAGCCGGCGCTGGCGCGGCGGATGTCCTCGGGATAGGTCGCCGAAAACAGCAGCGTCTGGCGGCGTGCCGGACAGGCTGAAACGATCCCTTCGATCTCTTCGTAAAATCCCATGTCGACCATGCGGTCGGCTTCATCGAGCACCAGCGTCTGGACATGCGACAGATCGATCGTGTTGCGCCCGATATGGTCGCGCAGTCGCCCCGGCGTGCCGACGACGATATGGGCACCGTGTTCCAGCGAAGCGATCTGCGGGCGCATCGGCGCGCCGCCGCACAGCGTCAGGATCTTGGTGTTGTCGGCAAGGCGCGCCAGCCGGCGCAACTCGTTTGCCACCTGGTCGGCCAGTTCCCGTGTCGGACAGATCACCAGTGCCTGGATGGCAAACCAGGTCGGATTGAGGCGTTGCAGGATGCCGATGCCGAAGGCGGCGGTCTTGCCGCTGCCGGTCTTTGCCTGGGCGATCAGGTCGCGCCGGTCGAGGATCACCGGCAGGCTTTGCGCCTGGATCGGCGTCATCCGGTGATAGCCGAGCGATTCGAGATTCGCCAGCAGCGACGGCGACAGCGCCAGCGAGGAAAACGGTGCGTCAGGTACGAGAGACATGTGGGGCAAGCCGATCAGGCGTTTGTTGCAGTGGGCAGGAAAGCGTCGTCTTCGACCACGCCGCAGCTGTTTTAACCGAAAACGCCGTGCTCGTACAGGATTGCACAACCAATTCCGACGAGCAGGACGCCGCCGACGATTTCGGCGCGCTTGCCGGCGATTGCGCCGAGCACTTTTCCGACCATCACGCCGATGGTGACCATCACGAAGGTCGTCAGGCCGATCGCCGCGGCAATCGGATAGATGTTCACATCCAGAAAAGCCAGTCCGACACCGACGGCCATTGCATCGATGCTGGTGGCAAAACCGGTGATGGCAAGCAGCCAGAACGAATGCTGCAGCGGCTTGTCGGCGTCGGTGCCGTCGTCGCCGGCATGCAGGCCGGCGCGGATCATGCGCGCGCCGAGCACCGTCAGCAGGCAAAAGGCGATCCAGTGATCCCAGGCCGAGACGTAATCGGCCGCAAGCGAACCCAGCGCCCAGCCCACCAGCGGCGTGATCGCCTCGATGGTGCCGAAGATCAGGCCGGTGCGCAGCGCCTCGCGCCATTGGGGATTTTGCAGGGTGCTGCCCTTGCCGACAGCTGCGGCAAAGGCATCGGTGGACATCGCCAGGGCGAGCAGGGCGATCGAAATCGTATTCATGTGTGGTTGCATCCGGTCGGGCGACGGCCATGGCAAGCCAGCGCCGCCCGACATTCGCGCTGTCATGCCAATGGTCTCGCCGGGCCGGATGTCGGCTGCCCGTGCCACGGCATCTAGTGATGCCGAGTATGTTGACACGGGCGCTTCCGGGTGGAAGCAGGCTACTCCCCAAAGGGGGGCGAATTCTAGCACACCTTTTTTACAGGAAAATTCGTTTCATGTTTCTGCCCAGGGCAGCGCCGGGCCGGATTCCAGCAGCGCAGGCCTAGAGCAGAATTCGAAATGGCGTATGCCATTACGAAATCTGCTCTAGCGGTTTGCAGCCCTGCACGCAAGGCGGTACACGATCGCAGCGCCATGCCTTGGCAGCCGCGACACGTGCTGGCGCATCGCCTCGACCAGGCGGTTCTGCCTGCGCACCGGCGCATCGAGGAGGATCTCCGCGGCTACGATTGTTTCGATCAGCAGCAAGCCGTTGTTCGGCACCACGAATTCCTGGCCGGCCTGCAGCAGGACATCGTCGGGCCGGTCGTAGGCGCTGACCAGCGCAACGCCGCAGCAGAGCCGGATGCGCCAGGCCAGGGCATGTTCGATTCGCAGCAGGACAACGCTGTCAAGTGCGATGCGGACCTGCCTGTCGCCGCCTGGTTTCCATTGGATTGTCATGGGATGCTCGATGAAGTAAGCCTGCATCGAGCCTAACCGTGATGCGACGGCGCCGACAGAGGCAGCGGTGCGAAAGTGCGATGGGTACAGTTGCGCATTGCTGAAACTGTCCTGCACCGGAAACCGGGGCGCTGTACCTTGGAACAGACCTGCAGGGCTGGCAGGATCTCCTTTACTTTCAAAAGGTGCAATTTTCTTGACGGCAGAAGCCAATCCTTGAAACAGTCGGCGTGGGCATCGATGCCGATGTTCGGTTTTCGCGTTGGATGTTCGGTGCAGCCATTGTTCTGCTGACACTGTTGACTATGATTGACGCACCCTCAAGAATTATGCGAAAGGTTTTTTTATGGGATTCCAAGCACTGCAGATGTGGCGCCAGGACGCCGCCGTGCGTCTTGCGGACAGCTACACGCTCGACGCATCCTATCGCGAGGCAAAGGAGCAGGCGGCAATCCACAAGATTTGCGCGACGCTTGACGTGTCCGAACCGCGTTTGAAAGCCGGCATCGACAGACTTCGGGACGGCAACGCCCTGCCGCCGGACGCCAACGACATCGACAGCGCGATCAACGAAATTGCGATGGCGCTGGCCAACACCAACACCATGGTCCCGCCACTCCAGCAGGCGCCGGCGATTCTTGATGCGCAACGCGCCGGCCAGGAATCGGCAGGCACGGCCGGCGGGCTTGGTCAGAAGGGCGCACCTCGCAGGCTGGTTGCCCCGGCCGGCACGGAAGCGCCAGCCTCGCAGTCGGCCGTCAATCCTGGCGCAACGTGGCCAACGGCGACCAATGCCATGGCCAGCCCGGCGAATGCATCAGGCGGCGCGGACCCTGCGTCGCAGATCATGGATGACCTGCGTTATCTGTTGCAGGTCCTTGGTATTCCGCCGGAACAGATCGACAGGATCCTGTCATTGTTCTTGCAGCTGTCGCAACCGGCGGACGGCGGCAACGGCGATAGCGGCACCGGTAACAGTGGCATCCCGCAGGGGGCGCCGCGTGCCTCCAGTGGCATGCAGACAGGCGGCGGCAACGTATCCGGTTCGCATGCAACCGGCGGCCAGGGCGGCCCATCGGGGGCAGCCTTGCAGACGCCGGCAGGCTCGCCGTATCAGTCACAGTCCCTGGCCAATTCGTCGAAGCTTTCCCATCTGACGGGTACGCCTGAGGTAGCGGTTGCGCCGTCGGCCCCATCGCAGGCAGCAGGCCCGCAGGGCAGCACCGATACCTACGTGGCACGCGATCCGGCGCTGGAAGCGGAAATTGCAAAACGAGAAAAAACAGATCCGGCCGGAGCGGCGGCGTTGCGGGAACTGAGCCAGCAACCCGTGTCAAAATGGTTCAATGGCAGCCAGTACGACGGGCGCGAAATCAAGAATTACATGGACGGCGCCGAGGCCGCCGGTAAAAAAGGCCTGTTGACGATGTACGACATCCCCGGCCGCGATCTCGGGAATTTCTCGAAGGGCGGCGCGGCAAGCAGCGAGGCCTACCTCGCAAACGTCAATACGGTTGCGCAAAGCATCGGCAACCGCAAGGCCGATGTGATTCTGGAACCCGACGCGCTCATGCACAGCACCAGGATGGATCCTGCAGCAGGCAGCGCCCGGCGCCAATTGATGCATCAGGCCGTCGACATCCTGACTGCGCAGCCAAACACCACCGTCAGCATCGCAGCGGGTGGACCGGGATGGGCACCGCCGGCAAAGGTCGCTGAGCTGCTGATCGAATCAGGCATCGAAAAAGCGCGGAATTTCTCGGTGGGCGAATCGAGTTTCACGCCGGTCGGAAAGCTCACGAACTATGGCGACGCCGTGGTTGCCGAACTGGCGAAACGCGGCGTGACGGGTGTTCACTACAGTGTCGAAACCGCCCGCAACGGGGTCGAAGGTCACGCTACCGGTACCGCATCCTGGGCCGAGATGGATGGCGCGGCGTCCGGCTATCGCCCCACGACCGACCAGGCGATCATTCAGAACCCGAATGTGTCGGCATACAACTGGATCAAGACGCCATGGCACGCGGATGGCCGCATCGCTCCGGCAGGATCGTTCATCCCCGACTATGCGATCAAGCTGGTCGATAACGCCCATGCAAACAAGATCTGGTGATGCGGGCTGTCGACTTTTTGCGGGCATCTTTTTCAAGGCCGGGCGTGCAATTCAAAGGATCTCAATCCAAAAGAAATACAATGCATTTTTAAAACGGTTCGTCCTGTCTGCCTTGGACGAGCCAGGAAACCAGGCGGCATGACGACCGATGCGGTGATACACCGGGCCACGCTCTACGAACGACTGGCCGACGAACTGGCTGCGGCCATCCTCGGCGGGGTACTGATGACGGGTGAACGCCTGCCGTCGATTCGCCGCCTGGCAGAGCAAAAACGCCTGTCGGTTTCAACCGTCATGCAGGCCTCGCGCCTGCTGGAGGACCGGGGGCTGGTCGAGGCCCGGCCGCAGGCCGGATTCTATGTGCGACCGCGTGTGCGGCACCTGGCGGCAGTGCCAGCGCCGACGCAGCTGCCCGGGCCGGCGCATGTCGCCGTCAGCAATTTTCTCGTCGAAGTCCTGCGCACGCACGACGTGCCGGGCATGGTGCAGCTCGGCTCGGCGCTGCCGCCGGACGACATGCTGCCGGTTGCCCGCCTGCAGCGCAGCGTGCGCAATGTGGCCCGCGGCGGCCCGGCGCTGTTTTCCAACCAGAGCTATTTCAGGCAGGCCGAGCCGGGGTTCGTGCGCCAGATCCTGCGCCGCGCGCTCGACTGGGGACAGCTCGATGCCGAGGAGATCGTGGCCACCAGTTCCTGCACCGAGGCGGTCGGCCTGTGTTTGCGCGCCGTCACCAAGCCGGGCGACACCGTGGCCGTCGAGTCGGCCACCTATTTCGTCCTGCTGCAGTTACTGGAAAGCCTGGGCCTGAAGGCGCTCGAAATCCCGAGCGACGCGGCCACCGGCGTGTCGCTGCCGGCGCTGGAATTGGCCATGCGCGAAGGCCTGGTGCAGGCTTGCCTGCTGATACCCAACGCGAACAACCCGACCGGCAGCATCATGCCCGAGGCGCACAAGCAGCGCCTGGCCGAACTGGCGTCCCGCTTCGACATCGCCGTGATCGAAGACGACATCTACCGCCAGCTCTGCTTTGCCCCGCGCCAGCCCTTGCCGGTAAAAGCTTACGACACCACCGGCAAAATCCTGCTTTGTTCATCGTATGCCAAGCTGCTCGGCCCCAGCATGCGCGCCGGCTATGTCGCCGCCGGCAAATATGCGCCACGGGTAGCCTTCCTTAAAACCGTCACCAGCGGCGCCACCAGTCATCTCGCGCAGGCAGTGGTAGCCGATTTCATCGGCAGCAGCGGTTACGACGCCCACCTGCGCAGCATGCGGCGCCTGATGGCGCAACGCATTGCTGCCATGAGCGACCTGGTCGCCGCCGCATTCCCGGATCAATGCCGCCTGTCGCAGCCGCAGGGCGGATTCGTGCTGTGGGTGGCGCTGCCGGCACAGGTCGATGTCCCGGCATTGCACAGGCAGGCAGTCGCGCAACGCATCGCGTTCATGCCCGGTCCGCTGTTTTCGGCGTCCGGGCAGCTGCGCAGCCACCTTCGCCTGAACTGTGCAGCGCCCGCGGATCAGGCGACCGCCCATGCGATCGGTACGCTGGGCGGCCTGGTTCGCCAGGCCGCCGATGGTCCCGCCTTGCTGGTTGCAGACGGCCGGTGATACGCATCCTCTGTCGGTTGAAAATGCGCCATCGGCCGCCCGACACGGCTTTTCCGACATGCATTGCATTTTCGGCCAATGCCCTTATATCGATTCAATGACGCCACTTTCCATACTCGATCTTTCGCCGATCGCGCAAGGCAGCAATGCCGGTGCATCGTTTCGCAATTCGCGCGACCTGGCCCAGCTAGGCGAGCGCCTCGGTTACCGGCGCTACTGGCTGGCTGAACACCACGGCATGCCGGGCATCGCCAGCGCCGCCACGGCGGTACTGATGTGTTACGTGGCAAGCGCCACTTCGACCATCCGCATCGGCGCCGGTGGCATCATGCTGCCCAACCACGCGCCGCTGACGGTGGCCGAGCAGTTCGGCACGCTCGCGTCGCTTTTTCCGGGCCGGATCGATCTCGGCCTGGGGCGGGCGCCGGGCTCGGACCAGGTGACGGCGCGCGCCCTGCGCCGCAACCTGCAGTCCGATGCCGACGCGTTCCCGCAGGATGTCATGGAGCTGATGGATTATTTTTCCGCAGCCTCGCGCCAGCCGGTGCACGCCGTGCCCGGCGCCGGCCTCGACGTACCGATGTGGATTCTCGGTTCGAGCCTGTTTGGCGCCCAGCTCGCTGCGGCACTCGGCCTGCCGTATGCCTTCGCATCGCACTTTGCACCGGCACAGATGATGCAGGCGATCGAGACCTATCGCACGAGCTTCCGGCCGTCGGCGCGCCTGGCAAAACCCTACGTCATGCTGGGCTTTAATGTGTTTGCAGCCGACACCGATGCCGAAGCCGCCGTTCTGGCA
>JANXSS010000240.1 GCA_025356535.1 Herminiimonas sp. | reverse complement strand
CCATCGTTCAACAACAGCACGTCGCCGGCCTTCAGGTCGCGCGGCAACTGCTTGTAGTCGAGGCCGACACGCTCCTGGTTGCCCATCGGGCAATCCGAATCGAGGATGAAGGACGCGCCTTTTTCGAGCTGCACCTTGCCGTCCTCGAACTTGCCGACGCGGATTTTCGGGCCCTGCAGGTCGGCCATGATCGCCACTTCGCGACCGCATTGTGCGGCCGTCTCGCGCACCATCGTTGCGCGGTCGATGTGGTCCTGGGCGCTGCCGTGGGAAAAATTCAGGCGCACGACATCGACGCCGGCCAGGATCATGCGCGTCAGGATTTCCGGCGTGCTCGACGCCGGTCCGATGGTTGCTACGATTTTGGTGGCACGATGCATGATGACTTTCTCGTTCGGAAGCGACGTGCGGCGCCGTCGGTCAGGCGCCGGCGCGCGCTTCCAGGATTGCGACGGCCGGCAGGGTCTTGCCCTCCAAGAATTCGAGGAACGCGCCACCGCCGGTGGAAATGTAGCCGATCTGGTCGGCGATATCGTATTTTGCAATCGCCGCCAGGGTGTCGCCACCGCCGGCGATCGAAAATGCCTTCGAGGTGGCGATCGCATGCGCCAGCGTCCTGGTGCCTTCGGCGAACTGGTCGAATTCGAACACGCCGACCGGCCCGTTCCAGACCACCGTGCCTGCTGCAGCGATCTGCTTTGCCAGCAACGCCGCCGTCTGCGGACCGATGTCGAGGATCATGTCGTCGTCGGTGACGTCGGCCACCTGCTTGACGACCGCCTCGGCCGTCGGCGAAAACGCCTTGGCACACACCACGTCGGTCGGAATCGGCACTGATGCGCCGCGCTTTGCCATCATGGCGATGATGGTGCGCGCATCTTCGACCAGGTCGGCTTCGGCCAGCGACTTGCCGATCTTCAGGCCAGCGGCAAGCATGAAGGTATTGGCAATACCGCCACCGACGATGAGGTTATCGACCTTGGCGGCCAGCGTCTTGAGGATGGTTAATTTGGTGGAGACCTTGGAGCCGGCGACGATTGCCACCAGCGGCTGGGCAGGCTGCAGCAGCGCCTTGCCGAGCGCATCGAGTTCGGCTGCCAGCAGCGGCCCGGCGCAGGCGACCGGCGCGAATTTCGCGATGCCGTGGGTGGTGGCCTCGGCCCGGTGGGCCGTGCCGAAGGCGTCGTTGACATACACGTCGCACAGCTTCGCCATTTTTTGCGCGAGCGCGTCGTCGTTCTTCTTTTCGCCGACATTGACGCGGCAATTTTCCAGCAGCACGACCTGGCCCGGCAGCACATCGACGCCGTCGATCCAGTCCTGCTTCAGGTGCACCGACTGGCCGAGCAGTTCGGCCATGCGAACAGCAATCGGCGCCAGCGAATCGGCGGGCTTGAATGCGCCCTCGGTCGGGCGGCCCAGGTGCGAGGTGACCATGACGGCCGCGCCTGCCTGCAGCGCCTGGCGGATCGCCGGCATCGAGGCGCGGATGCGGGTGTCTTCGGTGATGTTGCCGGCATCGTCCTGCGGCACGTTCAGGTCGGCGCGGATGAAGACCCGCTTGCCGCGCAGCGCATCGGCTGCAATCAGGTCGCTCAATCGGTTGAATCGCATGGTCGGTTCGGCTCGGAAGGGGGGTTGAAAAAAAAGCTATTTTACTCCAGTGGACGTCGCGCGGACCACCGTGACGGCGCACCGCGCGGCGGCAAAAACGCGAAGGCCAAACCTGCCGTATCGGTGGCGTGCCGCCGGTGGCGCCTCAGGATGTCAGCCGCAGCACCGAGAACACCAGCATGCCGGCCACGATCGTCCCCAGCAGATGGCGCGTGCGCAGGAAAAACAGCGTCGCGCAGATCGCCGCCAGCAGCTTGGGATTCATCAATGACAGATTCAGGCTGCTGCCTTGCACCAGCAGGTCGGGTGCAACGATCGCGGCCAGCGCTGCCGCCGGCGCATAGCGCAGCGCATGCAGCAGTTTCGGCGGCAGCTTGACCGCATGCCCGAGCAGGAAAAGGGAGCTGCGGGCAATCAGCGTGGCCAGTGTCAGCAGGCCGATCGTGATCCAGATCTCGGCCGCGCTCACGGTTGCCCGCCCGATGCCGTGCTGCGGCCATCTGCAAGTTCGTCGACCTGTCGTGCATCCTGTTCGGGATAGAGCCGGTCGGCCAGCATCGCGGCGGCGATGCCGCAGACGAAACCGAGCAGCAGGCCGAGGCGAAACGGCAGGCCGCTCGCCGCCACCGCAACGCCGGCTGCGACGACCACGCCGGCCAGGGCAGCGAGGTTGATCGTCAGCGGAATCATGATGCCGAGCAGCGCCAGCGTGCCGGCGAAACCGACCTGCCAGCTCTCCGGAATCTGGCCGGCCAGGACGATGCCGGTCACGGCGCCGCCCTGCCAGGCCAGCCAGTTCGGGTTCGAGATACCCCAGAAAAACCCGGCCTTGCCGGCGGGATCGGCAAGCGTCGAATACGGAAAACGCTGCGGGAAGAAGGCCATCAGCATGTCGGAGCAAAAATAGCCGTAGCCGACGCGCCGCCACCAGGACAGGTGCGTGAAATGCGGACTGATCGCCGCCGAAAAGATCACGAAGCGCAGGTTGACCACCAGCGCGGTGCCAAAGATCACCAGCACCGGCGCGTGCGCTACGATCAGGGGCAATGCCGCCAGCTGGGCCGATCCGGCAAAGACGAAAAACGTCATGCCCAGGGCCTGCGCCACCGAAAGACCCGCCTTGACCATTGCCATGCCCGAAACCAGGCCCCAGGCGAAAATGCCAGGCAGGGTTGCGGCGCTGATACGCACGCCGTCGCGAAACGCCGCGCGTTCGGTTGCAGTGGCGGCGGCGGCCGGCAGTGACTGGTTGTGCATGAGGGATTGTCGAATTCGGTCAAGCGGAAACCCGAACATTGTAACGGGGTATTTTCGCCCCATGCCTGGAATCCAGTAAAATCGCGTGTTTGCAAAACCACCTGGAGAAGCCCGATGTCGATGTCCGACCGTGACGGAAAGATTTGGAAAGATGGCGTGCTGGTCGACTGGCGCGACGCCACCGTGCACGTACTGACCCATACGCTGCACTACGGCATGGGCGTCTTCGAAGGCGTGCGGGCCTACAAGACACCGCAGGGCACGGCGATCTTCAGGCTGCAGGAACACACGCAGCGGCTGTTCAATTCGGCCAAGATCTTCCAGATGAAGATACCGTTCGACATGCAGACGATCATGGACGCGCAGCGCCAGGTGGTGCGCGAAAACCAGCTCGAATCCTGCTACCTGCGCCCGCTGGTCTGGATCGGCTCGGAAAAGATGGGCATCTCGGCCAAGGGCAACACCATCCACGTCGCCATCGCTGCCTGGCCGTGGGGCGCCTATCTCGGCGAAGACGGCCTGAAAAGCGGCATCCGCGTCAAGACCTCGTCATTTACCCGTCATCACGTCAACATCTCGCTGGTGCGCGCCAAGGCCTGCGGCTATTACATCAATTCGATCCTGGCAAACCAGGAAGCGCTGACCGACGGCTATGACGAGGCGCTGCTGCTCGACACCGAAGGCTATGTCTCCGAAGGCTCGGGCGAAAATGTCTTCATCGTCAGGAACGGCAAGATCTACACGCCCGACCTGGCCTCGTGCCTTGACGGCATCACCCGCGACGCGGCGCTGACGATGGCGCGCGACATGGGCATCGAAGACATCGAAAAACGCATCACCCGCGACGAGATGTACTGCGCCGACGAAGCCTTTTTCACCGGCACGGCGGCCGAGGTCACGCCGATTCGCGAACTCGACAACCGCACCATCGGCAGCGGTTCGCGCGGGCCCATTACGGAAAAAATCCAGTCGATGTTCTTCGACGTCGTCAATGGCCGGGCGCCGCAATACCAGCACTGGCTCACCCCGGTCTGATACCGACCTGACCCCGGCCTGGGACCGAGCCGACCCAGGTCGGCGTTGCCTCCGGCCGTTTCCACCGCATTTCGAAAGCACGCCATGACAGATATTAAAACCAACGACGGTGCGGTACTGCTCGATGCAACGGACCTGCCGGCCTACTGTCCAAATCCGGCCATGCCGATCTGGTCGTCCCATCCGCGCGTGTTTCTCGACATGACCGCAGAGGGACTGGCGAAGTGTCCCTACTGCGGCACCGTGTACCGGATGAAGCCGGGCGCGGTGCACAAGGGGCATTGAACGGCAGCCGTCGGCACCTTAGCTTTCAGCACGACCGGTTCCCGACTTTCAGGCGCCGACGACCGAACCCCGAAGCAGCCGCCCTCATGCCAAAGTTCAAGCAAACCTTCGCCACCGCCGACGCCACCGAGTCAGCGTTTTACGATGCGCTCGCACGCGCCGACCTCGACGCCCTGATGGCCCTGTGGGCCGACGAAGACGAGATCGTCTGCATCCATCCGGGGGCGCCGCGCCTGGTCGGGCATGCGGCGATCCGCGCCTCGTGGGAGGCGATCTTTGCGCACGGCGGCGTGCACATCAAGGCGCTGCAGCGGCATGCCGTGCAAAGCACCATGTCGGCCATCCACAACGTGGTCGAGGAAATCAGCAGCGACAGCGGCCAGGCCGAGCGCCATGTGCTGGCCACCAACGTCTTCCTGAAAACCCCGGTCGGCTGGCGCATCCTGCTGCATCACGCCTCGGTCGCACCGGGCGCGGCACCGGTCGACACCGCATCGGCGACGCTGCATTGAATAACGCACGCGGCGCAAGCCCGATGCCCTACCCCGCGCCACGCTGGCTGCCCGGCGGCCATCTGCAGACCATCTATCCGGCCACCTGCATCCGCAAGCCGGCGGTGGCCTTCCGGCGCGAACGCTGGCAGGCGCCGGACGGCGACTTTCTCGATGTCGATTTCATCGATGGCCAGGCGCTGCGCCCTTTCGTGCTGCTCTTTCACGGCCTCGAAGGCTCTTCCGACAGTCACTATGCGCGCGCGCTGATGGCGCAGGCAACGGCGCTGGGCTGGTCGGGCGCGGTCGTGCATTTTCGCGGCTGCTCGGGCGAACTCAATCTGGCGCCGCGCTTCTATCATTCGGGCGACGCGGCCGAGATCGACTGGATCGTGCGCCGGATCGATGCGCATCGCCGTGCCTGCGGCGCAGGCAGGTTTTATGCGGCCGGTGTCTCGCTGGGCGGCAATGCGCTGTTGCGCTGGCTCGGCGAATTCCAGCATGCAGCCGAAATCGTCGACGCCGCCTGCGCGATCTCGGCGCCGCTCGACCTGGCCGGTGGCGGCGCGGCGCTGTCGTCCGGGCCGAACCTGCTCTACACGCGGATTTTCCTGCGCACGCTGAAACCCAAGTGCCTGAAAAAACTCGAGCAGTTCCCCGGCCTGTTCGACCGCGACCGGATGCTCGCTGCACGCAACCTGTACGAATTCGATAATATCGTCACGGCGCCGCTGCACGGCTATCGCGACACCGACGACTACTGGAACCGCGCCAGCGCAAAACATGTCCTGCACGACATTACCGTGCCGACGCTGGTGCTCAACGCCCGCAACGACCCGTTCCTGCCGGCGCGTCATTTGCCGCTGTCGGCGGCGGCGAGCGTGCAGCTGGACTTTCCGGCGCAGGGCGGCCATGTCGGTTTCGCGACCGGCCCTTTCCCCGGCAGCCTGGCGTGGCTGCCGCAACGCATGCTGCATTTTCTGTGCGGCGTGGCTGCACATGACAAGGTGAATGCCTGATGGATGAGATCGTTCGCAAGGCGATGGAAAAGTGGCCGAACGTGCCGCACTGCTACGGCTGGCTGATGCTCGACGCGCGCGGCGCATGGCGCATGCGCGATGAGGCGGCGCAGGCGGCCGGCCTGCCCGGCGACCGGATCGCACATGAAGCGCTGCTGGCTTTCATCAACCGCAACTACGGTTGCGACGAAGAGGGCCGCTGGTTCTTCCAGAACGGACCGCAGCGGGTGTATGTCAATCTGGAAGCCACGCCCTTCGTCGCCCACACCGATGCGCAGCGCGCCTTCCGGCTGCATACCGGCGAGACGCTGGCGCAGATCGACGCCGGCTGGTTCACCGACAGCGGTCAGCTGTTGCTGCAGGGCGCAGGCAGGCTGGCGCAGGTGGATGATCGCGACCTGGTGGAATGCCTGCCGGCGCTGCGTCTGGATGGCGCGGAAGTCGACGATGCCCGGCTGCTGCAGTGGGTCGAGCATGGCGGTGGCGGCAGGCTGACGCTGCGCCATGGGCAGCAGGCCGTTGCGCTCGAACGCATCGCCGCCTCCGAGGTGAGCACGCGCTTCGGTTTCGTGCGCCTGCCGGTGGCCGGGCTGCAATAGCGCTGATCGCACCACCGGCTGCAACGCCAGCTTCAGCGCGCCTTCTTTTCTTCCTTGAGTTCGTCCCGGCGCAGCGCCTGCAGCGTGCGTTCGCGCGCATCGATGACGGATTGATCGTAGTACGACGCATCGCTGGCGCGTCGCGCGATCTGCAGCTGGTCGAGCGCGGGCTGGGTGTTGCCCGCCAATGCATAGGACTCGGCCAGCGCAATGTGCTGCAGCGCCATCCTGCCTTGCGACGCATAGGTCTTGGCCAGGCGGTCCTGGATCTTCGGCTCCTGCCGGTACAGCTGCGCCTGGTCGCGCAGGTAGGCGATTGCATCGTCGCTGCGGCCGGCGGCAATCAATGCATCGGCATACTGCAATGCGATGCCGCGCGAGAGCGGAAAGGCGGCTCGTCCGGCATCGGCTTGGCGCACGGCTTGCTCCGGTTGCGTGCCGGCGAGGCGAATATCGATTGCCAGGCTTTCGAAAATCGCATTGTTGGCGGCGACCTTCGTCGGCCCCGATGATTGCCTGGCCAGCGTGCGGGCTTCATGCAGCAGCGTCGACGCCTGGTCGAGCGCATTGCGCTTCAGCGCAATTAACGCTAAGCCGTACTTGCCGGCAATCGCCAGCGGCGAATTCTTCAGTTGCGTCTGTTCGGTCAGGACGATGGCGCTATCGCGCAGGCCCTGCACCGAGGCATCCTGCAGCACCCGCATGCGGGCGCGGATCAACTGGAAATCGAGACTGTCGATGCGCTGCTTGTAGCGCTGCGAACCGATGCGCGCCTGGATGTCGGCAATGCGCTCGGAGGTCAGCGGATGGGAGCGCAGAAACGACGGCGCCAGGTCGTTGTAGGTGCGGCTGGCGGTCTGCAGGCGGCCGAAGAACGCCACCATGCCGGAGGTATCGAAACTGGTCTGCTGCAGGATCTGCAGCCCGACCCGGTCGGCTTCACGTTCGGCGTCGCGGCTGAAATTGAGCTGGCGCTGGATCGCCAGGCCCTCGGTGCCCATCAGCACCGCCGCCGGCCCGTCCGGTCCGGCTTTTGATGCCAGCACCGCCAGCAGTACGCCGGCCAGCGGCAGCAAGGCATCCTGCCGCTGCTTGCCCAGCATGCGGGCGATGTGGCGCTGGGCGACGTGGCCGATTTCATGGGCGACGACCGAGGCCAGTTCGGATTCGGTCTGCGCCGCCAGCACCAGGCCCGAGTGCACGGCGATGAAGCCGCCGGGCAGCGCAAAGGCATTCAAAACCGGATCGCGCACGGCAAAGAAGAAGTAGTCGAATGCCGCTTCGCCGCGGCTGTCGGGGCGCGCGGTGACGAGGTTGGCGCCGAAGTTGTTCAGGTATTCGAGGATCGGTGCATCGTCGAGGTAATCCGGATCGCGGCGGATTTCCTGCATGATCTTGTCGCCTAGCTTGCGTTCGGCTAGGGGGGAGAGTTCTTCGCGGTCCGTGTCGCCTAGGGTGGGGAGGGATTGGGCCAAAACAATAGTAGGCGAGAAGAGCGCTATGTGGGCGACTAAAAACGCTGTGACGATCCGGCACAGAACAAATCTTATTTTTTTCATTTTGGTTTGATTGAAAAAGTACCAGTAGATTAAAACGAAATTAGAAATTGCGTGTCGCATCGTAAAAAATCTGGTCTTCTCGCAAAAGGATATGTCCGTCCAAGGCTTGCGTCCATGCTGAAAGCGTGTGCGAAAAAACGCCCGCTTAGCGGGCGTTTTGAGTCAAACAGCTATGTCGTAGTACCAGTCAAGCTTACTCATCGAATTCTCAATTATTGTATAAGTCTGATCATGTTAATTTGACAGCTTATAGCAGAGCAGCAGCAGTAAGTTGACGACAATTGGCTGGAACATATTTATAGCTAGTCGCCGCGCCGACAGAGCAAGCCCAAGCAATTTGGGCAGTTGGTATGGTGGGCTGTGCAAGCGCTCACCCCGCTATATTCCCATTGAATGGCGTCAGGGTAAGCGCGACACTGCCTGCCTTCGCCGTCGTGGTAATAGAAATTACGCCGTTTACGCTAATTGTTGGAGCGCTCATGTTCTGTGTTGCTAAAGGAAGATTGGCATTAGCTCCAAAATCGGCACCTCCGTTAGCAGCATTTTCGGCAACAATAACTTTTAAAGCATCAGCAGCAACGATTGCTTCTGAGACACGCGAACGTACAAGATAGTCCTGATAAGCAGGCAACGCCACCGCAGCCAAAATACCAATAATCGCCACCACGATCATCAATTCAATCAAAGTAAAACCACGCTGCGCTGCCGACTTAATCCGTGCTGAGTTCATGTTAGCTCCGATAGTTTGGTTACAACCATTTGTAACTGTCGGTATATTCGCATGATCCTTGCGAGCTTCCTTTTTCGTTTTTCTATATCAATTTTCGTTGCCTGAATATCTACCCCGTCACCAACTGCCGTTTTTGCGACAAACGGCAACTAATGTGACCAATTCCGGCAGCAAGGAGTGCAGCATTTTGTCGCCCCGATGCAATCACTAAACCAGCAAGCCGAGGCCACCGCAGTCCCCTTCCTAATCTTGCATTTCAACTTCTAATAATCGTTATCCCACCGCTTATCGGTAGTTACTCTTGGTCAACAACAGGAGTGGCAAAGCATGCGTGGTCCTCATTTCCTTTACCGGCTCTCTCTCCACCTGCTGTGGCTGGTCTTGCCATTTTGCACGGCCCACGCGCAACCGGGCCCGTCCCCGGCATCCTGCGTGCAGCAAGGCGGTGCCCTACAATGCAAGCCCGCAATCGCCGGTCCCTGGCGTTATCACCCCCTCGACACCAAGAGCCTTCAATACCCCGACGAAGCCAGCGCTTACGCACACCTGCTGCAAACCCGCGACCCCGCATCGGTCTTCACGCTGGTTTATCGCTGGAGCGATGCCAATCCCCTCGGGTTTTCAAGATCGCGGTCGCATGGCATCGAAACCGCCAGCTGGAAAATCTACCGCCGCTGCATGCCCGACGCGGCCGGGCTCGATTGCGACGCGCATCCGGAATACCTGGGCTACCAGCGCATGCGCGATGTCAGCTGCCCGCCGGGATATGCATTCGGCGACGATCCGAACGCGCCTTACTGCCTGCCGCAAGCGTATCGCGCAGCAACTGCAGCCAATGACGCCAGTGTTGCAAGCGTAGCGCCGCGCTGACCCACGGCCGGGATGCCCGGGCCGGTAATCGCCCCATGCCCGGCCAAGGCGCAGCCCCGGTGCTATGATCACGGCGCGCCCGCCGCACCACGGACATCCGCCCGTGCGTTCCGATTTTTCTACCTTCCCGACCGATGAAACCTTCAACCGACAACGCCCCGGCGCTGCCTGCCGATACTTCCGGCAATCCGCCGTCGGGCGACCTGACGCATTTCGACGCCGCCGGCCAGGCTCACATGGTCGACGTCGGCGCCAAGGACGAGACCCACCGCATCGCCGTGGCCGCCGGCACGATCCGCATGAAACCGGCAACGCTGGCCCTGATTACGTCCGGCACGGCAAAGAAAGGCGATGTGCTCGGTATCGCCCGAATCGCAGCGATCATGGCGGCCAAGCGCACCAGCGACCTGATCCCGCTCTGCCATCCGCTGGCGCTGACCAAGGTGACGGTGGACCTGACCATCGCAGCGCCCGACGCCATCGAGATCGAGGCCCTGGCAAAGCTGGTCGGCCGCACCGGGGTGGAGATGGAGGCGCTCACCGCCGTCACCGTCGCCGCTCTGACGGTGTATGATATGTGCAAGGCGGCCGACCGCGGCATGCGGATCGAGGCCGTGCGCCTGGTGGAAAAGACCGGCGGCAAGTCCGGCACGTACAAGGCAGACTGATGCTCTCGGTGGACGAAGCCCGCGGCCGGATCCTGGCGGCCCTGTCGCCCACCGCGCCGGAGACGGTGGCCCTGGCCCAGGGCTGGGGCCGCGTGCTGGCCCGCCCGGTGCTGTCCCGCGTGACCCAGCCGCCGGCAGACGTATCCGCCATGGACGGCTACGCGGTCCGCGCCGCCGACGCCACGCTGGGCGCGGTGCTGCGGCTGGTGGGCACCTCCCCGGCCGGGCACCCGTGGGAAGGCACGGTCGGGTCGGGCCAAACGGTCCGCATCTTCACCGGCGGCTTCATACCCGCCGGCGCCGATGCCGTGCTGTTGCAGGAAGACGCCAGCGCCGCAGGCCCCGCCATCACGGTGAACGAGGCGGTCCGCACCGGCCGCTGGGTGCGCCCCAAAGGGCTGGATTTCAGCGAAGGCGAGGCGCTGCTGCCCGCCGGCCGCCGCCTTACCGCGCGCGATATCGGCCTGGCCGCCGCCGCCAACCACCCCTGGCTGGTGGTGCATCGCGCGCCGCGAATCGGCATCCTCGCCACCGGCGACGAAATCGCCCTGCCCGGGGAGCCGATCCCGCCCGGCGGCATCGTCAGCTCCAACGCCCATGCCCTGGCCGCGCTAGTGCGGGCCGGCGGCGGCGATCCCCTCGTGCTGCCAATTGCGCCGGATGACAGCCACGCTATTGCCGAGGCCGCCCAGGCCGCCCGCGCCTGCGACATGCTGGTGACAACCGGCGGCGCCTCGGTCGGCGAGCACGACCTGGTGCAGGCCGCGCTGGGTCCGCAGGGCTTCGCGCTGGATTTCTGGCAAATCGCCATGCGGCCGGGCAAGCCGCTGATCTGGGGCCGGCTGGGC
>JANXSS010000222.1 GCA_025356535.1 Herminiimonas sp. | reverse complement strand
CGCCAGACCCTGGGATTTCGAACTCCTCTGGCTGTTTATACTGAACACATTCAACGGTTACAGCTTCAACCCGATTCAGTTCATTAACCCAGTGTTGCACTTGGTACTTGAAACCGCCCAGTTAACAAAAAGACCCGACGGCATTTCTCCATGTAGTAAAACGTGGTGAAGATGAAATGCTGTCAGGCCAAGCAGTGACATCATCGGGCAGGCGTACGGTCGTCGCATTCCTGTTCCCCTGGCCGAATCGACCGCAGGGCAGTCGCATGCACGCCGCGTCATATGGCTTACGGGCTTGGACTTGCGTGCCATGGAATGCATGATGAGTGCAGCGTGTTCGGCACACTGCAGCCGATACCAAAAGCGCTCGCGCGAAATGGCGGTACTATACTGGTTTTCCATACAGTAATTTGAGCCGGCAGCGACTTTCATGCGTTTCAATCCCGATGTGACCCGACTCGCCTTCGTCGACCTTGAAACCACCGGTGCGACCATCACCGCCGACAGCATCACCGAGATCGGCATCGTCGAAGTCGACCGTGACGGCGTGCGGGAATGGAGCAGCCTGGTCCATCCCGAGAACCGGATCTCTCCGTTCATCGAGTCTCTGACCGGCATTTCCAATGAAATGGTGGCCGATGCGCCGACCTTCGACCAGCTTGCCGAAGAACTGCATGCACGTCTGGATGGCTGCCTGTTCATTGCGCACAATGCGCGCTTCGATTACGGTTTCCTGAAAAACGCCTTTCGCCGCGCCGGCATCGATTTCAAGCCGACCGTGCTGTGTACCGTCAAGCTCTCGCGCAAGCTCTATCCGGGCTTCGGCCATCACAATCTGGATGCCTTGATCGAGCGCCACCGCTTGCCGGTAACCGAACGCCACCGCGCCCTGGGCGATGCGCGGCTGATCTGGCACTTCTGGCAGACGCTCTACCGCACCCTGCCGCCGCAACAGATTGCCGACGCCGTGCAGACATTGACGGCGCGGCCAAGCTGGCCCTCGCATCTCGACCCGGCCTGCCTGGACGAGATGCCCGATACCCACGGCGTCTACCTGTTTTTCGACGAGACGGCGCTGCCGCTCTACATCGGCAAGGCCAACCAGTTGCGCCGGCGCGTGCTGTCGCATTTCAGCGGCGACCACCGGTCGGCAAAGGAGATGCAGCTGTCGCAGCAGGTGCGGCGCATCGAATGGATCGCCACGCCCGGCGAAGTCGGCGCGCTGCTGCAGGAAGCCGTGCTGGTCAAGCGGCTGCAGCCGGCCCACAATCATCAGCTGCGCCGCAGCGACGAAGTCTGTGCCTGGCGCCTGGTACAGAAGGGCGACCATGTCCGCCTGGCCCTGGCGCATCCGGACGACCTGTTCTTCGGCTGCGAAGACGACCTGTACGGCCCCTTCGTCAGTCATCGCAAGGCAACCGACGCCCTGCGCGCGCTGGCCGATGCGCATGGCCTGTGCCATGCCCTGCTCGGGCTGGAAAAGGTCCGCGCCGGCAAGCCCTGTTTCGGCAGCCAGTTGCGCCGCTGCAGTGGCGCCTGCATCGGCGTCGAAGCGCCGCAGGCGCACACCGAGCGCCTGCGCGCGGCACTGGCCGGCTGGCGGCTGCCGCCGTGGCCGCATGCCGGCGCCATCTGCCTGCGCGAAGGCGACGGCCTGCATGTGCTGGACCGCTGGTCGTACCTGGGCAGTGTTGCCGCCACCGATTTCGATGGCGCACGCGCCCTTGCCGCCACGGCGGCGGTCGTGTTCGATCGCGACGTCTACCAGATCCTCAAGAGCCGGCTGGCCGGCCTGGCCGATGACGTGACCTGCATGCCGGCGCTGCCGGTCGCCGCATGAAGCCGGCCGACATTCCGCTGGCGTTGGTCGTGGTGGTGATCTGGGGCCTGAACTTCATCGTCATCAACATCGGCCTGCAGGACCTGCCGCCGATCCTCTTCGTCGGCCTGCGCTTTCTGGTCGCAGCGCTGCCGCTTGCCTTTTTCGTGGCGCGCCCGAAGGTGCCGTTTCGCCTGCTGGCCGGCTACGCACTGTTCCAGTTCGCCGCCCAGTTCACGCTGCTTTTCTACGGCCTGCAGTTCGGCTTCCCGCCCGGACTTGCGTCGCTGGTGATGCAGCTGCAGGCCTTCTTCACGATCGGCTTTGCGGTGCTGCTGCTGGGCGAGCGGCCGCGCCTGCCGCAACTGGCCGGCGCCCTGGTCGCCTTTGCCGGCATCGGGCTGGTGGCGGCGCACATCGAAGCGCACGCCAGCCTGATCGGCCTGGCGCTGGTGATTGCCGCCAGTTTTTGCTGGGGCGTCGCCAACATCTTCACCAAGAAGATCGGCCGCGTCAATCCGATGGCGCTGGTGGTCTGGGGTTCTGTGCTGGCCTCGCCGCCGTTGCTGCTGACGTCACTGGTCTTCGAGGGCTGGCCGGCATGGGTCGCCGCCGGGCACGCGCTGCAATGGCGATCGATTGGCGCGGTCCTGTACCAGGCGTTTCCCAACACGATCATCGGCTACGGCATCTGGTCGCATCTGATGCGCAAGTATCCGACGGCCACCATTGCACCGTTCTCGCTGCTGGTGCCGGTCATCGGCATCCTCAGTGCGGCGGCGATCGTGCATGAGCCGCTGCAGTGGTGGAAGATCACGGCCGGCCTGCTGGTGCTGGCTGGGCTGGCCACAAATCTGTTTGGCGCTCGTCTTCTGCGCAGGCCAGCGGTGCAGGGCTAGGTTCGTCCTGGCGGCCAGCGTCGTAAAACAGCCCTGGCGCAATAGGCCAGGCCGGCGCCGCCGCATCGACGTCCGGCAGCAGCATGCGCCGCTTGCGCAGCAGCTTGATGTCGGCCGCCGGCACCGGCCGTGAAATGTAATAGCCCTGCATTTCGTCGCAGCCCAGGTCGCGCAGCAACTGCACCTGCTCGAACGTCTCCACCCCTTCGGCCACCACCGTCATGTCGAGCGCATGCGCCATCGAGATGATGGCGCTGAAAAACACCACGCCCTCGGCGGTCTTGCCCAGCTCGGAGGTGAAGGACCGGTCGACCTTGAGCACGTCGAGGTCGAGTTTTTGCAACTGCGACAGCGACGAATAGCCGGTGCCGAAATCGTCGACCAGCAGCTTGATGCCCAGCGCCTGGAGCGCCGCCAGGTCGCGTGCGACATCGCTGTGTTCGCCCATCATGCACGATTCGGTGAGCTCGATCTCGATCAGGTGCGGCGCAATGCCGTGCCGGGCCATGCTGCTGGTGAGCTGGCGTTTCAGGTCGCTCTCGTTGAACTGACGCAGTGAGACATTGATCGACACCGGCACCGGGCGCACGCCCTCGGCCTGCCAGGCGGCGACCTGGGCGCAGGTCATTTCGATGACCATTTCGCCCAGCTTCAGGATCAGGCCGGTTTCCTCTGCCAGCGGTATGAATTCCAGCGGCGGCACCAGCCCGCGGGTCGGATGCATCCAGCGCACCAGCGCTTCCATGCTGCAGAATTCACCGCTGATGGTATTGACCCGCGGTTGATAGTGCAGCACGAATTCATTGCGCTCGATTGCCAGCTCGAGCGCCTTGCGGGTATTGAACTTGACCATCAGGTTCTGCGACAACGCCTGCTGATACAGGACGTGGCGCGACTTGCCGCCCTGCTTGGCGTCATACATCGCAATGTCCGCATAGCGCAGCAAGGCGTCCGGATCGTCGGCATGGTCGGGAAAGATGCTGATGCCGATCGACACGCCAATTGCATGGCTATGGGCACCGATGGCGAAAGGCAGGCGGAAAGCGGTGCTGATGCGCGCTGCGACCACCTCGGCTGCAGCCTGGCTGGGCAGGCGTTCGAGGATGATCGTGAATTCATCGCCGCCCAGGCGGGTGATGCTGTCGTAGGGACCGAGCAGCGACTGCAGGCGCAGCGCCGCACCGCGCAACAGTTCGTCGCCGGCCGCATGGCCCTGGGTATCGTTGACGGTCTTGAAGTCATCGAGGTCGACGAACAGGACCGCCAGCAGGGTGCCATCCTCGGCGGCGCGCTGCAGTGCTTCGGGCAGGAAGTGCATCATCCAGTGCCGGTTCGGCAGCAGCGTCAACGAATCCGAATTGGCCATCTTCGAGAGCAGCTGTTCATGCTGCCTGGTCTCCGAGATATCGCGCAGCGTCATGGCCAGGCCGGCGCCCGAGCGCACCAGCCGGCGGTGCATCCAGCCGGACGGCAGCGGACTGTGCGGCGAGACGCGAAATTCATCTTCATAGAAACCGCTTTCCATGGCGCCGCTGAAAATGTCCAGCACCACCTGCGCATGCGCACCCGAATACAGATCGGAAAACCGTTTCCCCACCAGCGCCGCCTTGGTGCTGCCGACAAACGTCGCGCCGCGTTCATTACAGTCTTCGATCAGAAAATCGATGATCGTCCGGTGCCGGTCGTAGAGGGCGCGCACCATGTAAAAACCTTCTTCGCCGCCATCGATTGCCAGGCGATAGGTGGTTTCCACCTGCACCGCCTGATGCTTGCGCCGCGCCAGGCGCACCGAAAGCGCGGTGGCAACCGCCGCAAACAGGGCCAGCAGCAGCACGCCGACAGTGGCGACACTGTGATAGGTACGCTCGTTTGCCTCATGCGCCGTCATGAGTTCTGCCTGCGACATGCCTACGACTGCAACCAGCGGATAGCCGTCCAGCCAGCGCCATGCGACGATGCGCTCGATGCCATCGGCAAACGTCGCCCCCGGCAAGAGGCGGGTGCCGCCGGCGTCGCCCAGATGGGTGCTCTCCTGAAGCACCCGCACAGGTGGATTGCGGATTGCCACGCCGAGTCGGGAGGCACGCAGTTGCCCGTCCCTGCCACTGACCGACAGGAAGCCATTCTTGCCGAGCCGGCTGTCGGCATAGAACGAGGCAAGAAATTCCGGCAGCACGGAGACCACCACGATGCCATCGAAGGCGCCGCGCGGGTCGACCAGGCGGCGGGTGAAGCGGATGGTGGGTTCGGCCGTCAGATTGCCCAGCAGCGGCAGGCCGATTGCCAGTTCCTGTGAGGTGTCCTGCAAGTGCCGCCTGAAATAATCCCGCGCACTGATGTTGAAGCTGCCGAGGATCGGCCGGCTGCTGGTTACGGTCGCACCGTGCCTGTCGATGACGGTGACGAACATGCGCGGCGTGGCGGGATAGAGGCCGCGCCGCGACAGTGCCATCAGGTCGACATGACCGCCGCTGCTCTCCCAGTCGTGCTTGATGTGCAGTGTCAGCAGGTCGATTTCGCCAAGCGCCCGCGCCAGGTGTTCGGAATAGGCCTGCGCCAGGTTGTCAGCGTCGCGCAGCGCATTGGTTTGCACGGCGCGGCGGTCGGCCTCGAGCCGGTCGGCCACCAGCGCCGACAACAGAAGGGCCAGCAGCAGGCTGATCAGCGGCCACACCAGTATCTGCGGCATGCTGCCGGAGAGGAAATCGAGATTGCCGAGCCGGTGTTCGAGACGCGGTGTCGAGCCGTCATTCGCCATCGCAAGCGTCTTTCTTTTATTATCACTGCATGCATCGGACCGGCACTCCTGCCCGCCCATGTGCCAGCGCCTGCAATCGGCGCCATGGTCCGGATGCGGGCAAATGGTCGGTGTCTCCTGCCATAAGATTACCATGACGCAACTAATGTGGCAGCCGCATCTGTGCCCCGGCGGCGCCGATCCGGCGCAAATACGACATTTCTCCTGCGCCATCGGCGCTTGCCGGTAAAGCAGTCAGCAATGCAGGCTTGCCGGCGGCAAAGCTGTCATACTGTCGCGCTTCCCTCCAGAATCGACTGCACCTGCTGGCACGGCATCGTCACGACGCCGCGAAAGCGCTGCGTCCCGCTGCAATGACTGCTGTTCAAAACCTGTTTTCCTATCCGGTACCTGCGGCGCGCAAGATCGCGCCGGCGCCGTTCCTGCCGATGTCGCGTGCCGAGATGACGGCCCTCGGCTGGGACGCCTGCGACGTGATCCTGGTCACCGGCGACGCCTACATCGATCATCCGAGTTTCGGCATGGCGCTGATCGGCCGGCTGCTCGAGGCACAGGGGTTCAGGGTCGGCATCATCAGCCAGCCTGACTGGCTGTCGGTCGATGCCTTTCGCGCCCTGGGCAAGCCGAACCTGTATTTTGGCGTAACAGCCGGCAACATGGATTCGATGGTCAACCGCTACACGGCCGACCGCAAGATCCGCTCCGACGACGCCTACACGCCCAATGGCGCAGCCGGCAAGCGGCCCGACCGGGCACTGGTGGTGTATGCGCAGCGGGCCCGTGAAGCCTTTCCGGAGGCTAACATTGTCATCGGCAGCATCGAAGCGAGCCTGCGCCGGATCGCCCATTACGATTACTGGTCCGACAAGGTGCGCCGCTCGGTGCTGCCGGATTCGAAGGCCGACATTCTCCTGTTCGGCAATGCCGAGCGGGCGCTGGTGGCATTGACGCACCGGCTGGCGGCAGGCGAGCCGATCGAGGCGATTCGCGACCTGCGCGGCACCGCCTTCATGACCAAACGCGGCTGGTTGCCGGCAGCCGACTGGTCGGAAGCCAATTCGACCCGCGTCGATACGCCGGGCCGGGTCGAGCCGCATCCCGATCCGTATGAGATGAAGGAAAAAAACACCGAGTCCTGCGCCACCGGCGCTGCAGCGGATACGGATGCAGCCATAGCAGCGCCTGCGCCGGTGGTGGCGCAGCCGGTGCTGTTCCTGTCGCGCGAAGACCGCCAGGCGGCCCTGCGCGAGCAGCGCGACAAGACCGTCATCCGCCTGCCCGCCTACGATGTCATCAAGGATGATCCGGTGCTGTATGCGCATGCGTCGCGGGTGTTTCACCTGGAATCGAATCCGGGTAACGCCCGCGCCATGGTGCAGGGCCACGGCGAGCGCGACGTCTGGCTCAATCCGCCGCCGCTGCCGCTGGCAATGGACGAGATGGACGGCGTCTACGACATGAATTACGCGCGCGCGCCACATCCGAGCTACGGCAAGGCAAAAATTCCAGCGTGGGAAATGATCCGCTTCTCCGTCAACATCATGCGCGGCTGTTTCGGCGGCTGCACCTTCTGTTCGATCACCGAGCACGAGGGACGCATCATCCAGAGCCGCTCGGAGCCGTCGATCCTGCGCGAGATCGAATTGATCCGCGACCGCACCAAGGGTTTTACGGGCACGATCTCCGACCTCGGCGGGCCGACGGCCAACATGTACCGGCTCGCCTGCAAGGACAAGAAGATCGAGGAGTCCTGCCGGCGCCTGTCCTGCGTCTATCCGACCATCTGTGTGAACCTCGGCACCGATCACGGCAAGCTGATCCAGCTCTACCGCAAGGCACGGGCGATACCGGGCGTGAAAAAAATCCTGATCAGGTCCGGCCTGCGCTATGACCTGGCAGTGCGCTCGCCCGAGTACGTCAAGGAGCTGGTGACGCATCACGTCGGTGGCCTGCTGAAGATCGCACCGGAACATTCCGAGTCGGGGCCGCTGTCGAAGATGATGAAGCCTGGCATGGGCGCCTACGACAAGTTCAAGGAACTGTTCGACCGTTATTCGAAGGAAGCCGGCAAGGAACAGTACCTGATACCGTATTTTATTGCCGCCCACCCCGGCACCACGGATCTGGACATGCTGAACCTGGCGCTGTGGCTGAAGAAGAATGATTTCCGCCTCGACCAGGTGCAGACGTTCATGCCCACGCCGATGGCGCTGGCCACGACCATGTATCACACCCGCAAGAATCCCTTGCGCAAGGTGACGCCTGACTCGGAAGCGGTCGAGACGGTACGCACCGGCAAGGTACGCAAGCTGCACAAGGCCTTTCTGCGCTATCACGATCCGGCGAACTGGGAAATCCTGCGCGAGGCGTTGCAGCGCATGGGGCGCAGCGACCTGATCGGCAGCGGTGTGCAGCATCTGGTGCCACGCCATGCAGCCCCGGGCCAGGGCGCAGGCAGCCTGGAGCGGCGCGCCGAGACGCCCGGGGTGGCGCAGCTGGCCAGGAAATTCGGCCAGAACAAGCCACGTCCCGGTGCAGCAGTCGTGCGTACGCCACCGGGCGCGACGAGCGTGGTCACGGCCGCCACACGCCGCAAGGCAGGACCGGCGCCGGCAGCACCGCGTGGAGGGCGCAAGTAATGACAACCGACGAAGCCCTTCCATTGCAGGCTTGGGATCCGGCCAGCCATGCGGCGCTGGCGCAGGAATGGTGCGTGCTGCAGCGCGATCACGAGCAATATGAAAAGAACGCCCTGGGGCTGAAGGTAGTGGCAATCGTCCTGTGCTTCATCGCCTTGGCGGTGGTGGTCGATCTGCTTCTGGTTGCCTTCCTGATCGCCGCGATCTGGCTGCAGGAGGCGATCGTGCGGACCGGCCAGGCGCGTCTCGGCCAGCGGCTGTTGCAACTGGAAGAACAGTTGCGACGCCACTCGCCGGTGCCGCTGATGGCCTTCCAGCTGCACTCGGATTGGCTCGCCAGGCGCGCCGGCAGCCTTGGTTTGGTGCGGGAATATGCTGCCAATGCATTGCGGCCGACGGTTGCATTCCCGTATGTGGTCGTGTTGCTGGTGCTGGTGGCTGCCTTGCCTGTAACGGGCAGTTGAGGCAGGCAGTCGAGGCAGGCAGTTCAAATGTCGGTAAAAGTCGGTAAAACGACAATTGGTTCAATTATTACAATGGCCGCGCAGGGCGAAAACCATGTCGTTCGATGCATTGCGCAAACGCGTTGATCATTGCTTTACTGCAAGATATGCGACCCCATGCCGGAATCATGCTGTCATTTTGAGATATTTCAGCTAGTCCGCGCTTCTCTTGCCGTTGAAACAATTCGCTCCACGTTTTGACACTGGCTTTACTGTTGGTTAAATTTAAATTGTTTTTAACCACCGAGCCATTCCCATGACCTTTTCCCGACCAAAGCTGTCAGCAGAAGCGACCTACGATCCGAATAACCTGCTCGATTGCCTCATCGCCAAGCTGAATCTGAAGAACGACGCGGCCCTTTCCCGGGCCCTGGAAGTCGCCGCACCGGTGATCAGCAAGATTCGTCACCGTCGCCTGCCGGTGGGCGCGTCGATGCTCATTCGCATGCATGAAATCAGCGACATGAGCATTGCAGAGCTGCGGGAATTGATGGGGGACCGTCGCGAGAAATTCCGGATCAGTCCGGAACAGTTTCGGCCAAAGGAGGCAGAGCGGGTCTGAAGGTGCGGGCCGGTGTTGCCGGCGCGGCTATTCGCGGTACGGGGCGCCTGGGAAAGCGCCCCGATCCTTTACTGCTTACGCTTGTTTTTGCTTGAATTGCTTGCTGCTGATACGAAACTTGTCGCGACGGTCACCCATCAGTTCCCGCAGGTCCTTGATGCTCAGGGCGCTGATTTCATGCATGCGAATCAGTAGCGATGCAGCAACAGGCAGGCGACGATGGCGAATCTTGCTGATCATCGGCGGCGCCACTTCAAGTGCCCGTGACAATGCGGCATCATTTTTCAGGTTCAGCTTGGCAATCAGTGACGACAGCAGGTTGTCGGGATTGTAGGAATGATTAGTTGGCATGTGAGGGGTTTTCATGGTGTTGTTTCTGAATGGCCTTATTGTGGCGAGTCGAAATAATTTCGAGTTGATAAGCAACAAAGCATGCGGTATGCGCCTGAGAAATCTTTCGTGACAATCGTTGAAGATTAACAATAAATTTCTTTTGCGTATGTTACTTAGCGAACATACGACGAACGTCGC
>JANXSS010000216.1 GCA_025356535.1 Herminiimonas sp. | reverse complement strand
AGATCGAAGCCGTTGCCATCGGCAACAAGGGACTCGGTTTTCTGAACCGTATCGGCGCCAAGGTCGTCTCGCATGCAATCCAGTTGGGCGACACGCCGCATCTGGACAAGCTGATCGGGCCGGTCAAGGTGATGCTCGATGCCTACATGGCTGGCAACATCGACGCGCTGTATATCGTTTACAACCGCTTCATCAACACCATGAAGCAGGAACCGATGCTGGAGCAACTGCTGCCCTTGTCGGCCGACCGGCTGCAAGGCAGCGGGCCGCAGCATACCTGGGATTACATCTACGAGCCGGAAGCGCAGACCGTGATCGACGAGCTGCTGGTGCGGTACGTCGAGGCGCTGGTATATCAGGCCGTCGCTGAAAATCTCGCGTCCGAGCAATCGGCGCGGATGGTGGCAATGAAGTCGGCGAGCGACAACGCCGGCAGTGTCATCGGCGAGCTGAAGCTGATCTACAACAAGACGCGCCAGGCTGCAATTACCAAGGAACTTTCGGAGATCGTGGCCGGAGCGGCGGCAGTCTAGCCAACTTCGGCAGGGGGTTGTCGCGGCGCCGTAGCGCCCCGGACAACGCCGGCCTTAGCTGACCGGAAACCGCCTTTGCACGTCGAAGACCTCTCGCAAGAGAAAAGAACACGTATCAACCCAGATTTTAAATTACTCAAATAGAAGGAACGAACATGGC
This sequence comes from Herminiimonas sp., assembly GCA_025356535.1. Classification (GTDB taxonomy): domain Bacteria; phylum Pseudomonadota; class Gammaproteobacteria; order Burkholderiales; family Burkholderiaceae_D; genus JANXSS01. Next base: position 22,656 of record JANXSS010000216.1, on the reverse strand, counting down.
TGACGGCAAAATCGTTCAGTGTATCGGTGCTGTGGTGGACGTCGAGTTTCCCCGCAATGCGATGCCCAAGGTGTACGACGCCTTGAAGATGGCGGGCTCGGAACTGACCCTGGAAGTCCAGCAGCAGCTCGGCGACGGAATCGTGCGCACGATTGCACTCGGTACGTCCGACGGTTTGCGCCGTGGCATGATCATTCAGAACACCGGTCATCCGATCATGGTGCCGGTCGGCAAGGCAACGCTTGGCCGCATCATGGACGTGCTAGGCAATCCGATCGACGAATGCGGTCCGGTCAGCCATGAACGCATGATGTCGATCCACCGCAAGGCGCCGGCATACGACGAACTGTCGCCGTCGCAGGATCTGCTGGAAACCGGCATCAAGGTGATCGACCTGGTGTGTCCGTTTGCAAAAGGCGGCAAGGTCGGCCTGTTCGGCGGCGCCGGTGTGGGCAAGACCGTCAACATGATGGAATTGATCAACAACATCGCGAAAGCGCACAGCGGTTTGTCGGTGTTTGCCGGCGTCGGCGAGCGCACCCGCGAAGGCAATGACTTCTACCACGAGATGGCGGACGCCAAGGTGGTCGATCTCGAGACCCCGGAAAATTCCAAGGTCGCGATGGTCTACGGCCAGATGAACGAGCCGCCGGGCAACCGCCTGCGCGTCGCGTTGACGGGCCTGACGATTGCCGAATCCTTCCGTGACGAAGGCAAGGACGTGCTGTTTTTCGTCGATAACATCTACCGCTTCACCCTGGCCGGCACCGAAGTCTCGGCGCTGCTGGGACGCATGCCGTCGGCCGTGGGTTACCAGCCGACGCTGGCCGAAGAAATGGGTCGTCTGCAGGAACGCATCACCTCCACCAAGACCGGTTCGATCACCTCGATCCAGGCCGTCTACGTGCCTGCCGACGATCTGACCGATCCATCGCCTGCGACAACGTTTGCCCACCTCGACTCGACGGTTGTGCTGTCGCGTGACATCGCCTCGCTCGGCATCTATCCTGCGGTCGATCCGCTGGACTCGACGTCGCGCCAGCTCGATCCGCTGGTCGTCGGCCAGGATCACTACGACACGGCGCGTGCGGTGCAGGGCACCTTGCAGCGCTACAAGGAATTGCGCGACATTATCGCCATTCTCGGCATGGACGAACTTGCGCCGGAAGACAAGCTGCTCGTCTCCCGCGCCCGCAAGATGCAACGCTTCCTGTCGCAGCCGTTCCACGTCGCTGAAGTCTTTACCGGTTCGCCCGGTAAATACGTTTCGCTCAAGGACACGATCAAGGGCTTCAAGATGATCGCCTCGGGCGAACTCGATCACTTGCCGGAGCAGGCGTTCTACATGGTCGGCACGATCGAAGAAGCAATCGAAAAAGCCAAGAAGATCAACTAGATTCCGGCCTGTCATGCGGGCCGTGCCAGCGGCGCCGGCCCAAGCCGGTGCGGGTGGTGCGGCCTCCATGATTGCTGGTTAGGAAATGACATGGCAAATACTATTCACGTCGACGTGGTCTCCGCGGAAGAGCTGATTTTTTCCGGGGAAGCAGAGTTCGTCGCCCTGCCGGGCGAGGCGGGGGAGCTGGGCATCTATCCGCGGCACACGCCGCTGATGACGCGCATCCGTCCCGGTGCCGTGCGCATCAAGGTTGTCGGCCAGGCCGAGGATGAGTTCGTTTTCGTCGCCGGCGGCCTTCTGGAAGTGCAGCCCAATAGCGTGACGGTCCTGGCCGATACTGCAATTCGTGGTGCAGATCTGGATGAAGCCAAGGCGGTCGAGGCAAAGAAGCTGGCAGAGGAAGCGCTTGTCAACAAGGAGTCGAAGATCGACTATGCAGCAGCGCAAGCCGAGCTGTCGGTGGCGATCGCGCAACTGGCGGCAATTGCCCGCCTGCGGCAAAAGCGCTGACTCAGCGTCCTGTGTCGCACAGGAATGCATGACAATCGCAGTACAATGAAGAGGCAGCCTCGGCTGCCTTTTTTTATGTCGCAATCGTGATCGCCGCAACCTCAAGGCAAAAGGAAACCCCCATGCATCTGCGTAATGAAGTCATTGCCCGTTATCGCACCGTCGCCGTGGTCGGCTTGTCGCCGCGCCCGGAGCGCGACAGTCACGAAGTGGCCCGCTATCTGCAAGCGCATGGCTATCGCGTCATACCGGTCAACCCGGCCATTGCGGGCCAGACATTGCTGGGCGAGACCTGCTATGCATCGTTGACAGAGGCCGCAGCCGCGCTGGCAAAGGACGGCGTCGAAATCGAGATCGTCGACTGTTTTCGCAAGTCTGAAGACATCGGGCCGATCGCCGATGAAGCCATTGCCATCGCGGCGAACTGCCTGTGGATGCAGCTTGGCGTCGTCAACGACGAGGCAGCCAGGCGAGCCGAACATGCCGGCCTGATCGTGGTCATGAACCGCTGTCTGAAAATCGATCACATGCATGCCGTCGCCGGCTGAAGCACTGCACCGTCAAAGGAATCTCATGGGCGCTCGCCACAAGAACGACAGCACCGCATCGGCGCAGTTTCGCAGCAGTGCGCGTCATGCAGTCAACGACGACGCTGCCGGCGCAAAGCCGCTGTCGTCGGGCGACAAGCTGGCCGACCGGGCGGCGACCCTGGCGCTGACGGCGCGCATCGCCGAGTTGCAGAACGTTTTTTTTGCGGCCCGCGCGCGCAAGATGATCATCGTGCTGCAAGGCATGGATACGTCCGGCAAGGATGGCACGGTCAAGGGGGTGTTTGGCAGCGTCGATCCGCTGGGCATTCGCAGCGTCGCCTTCAAGGCGCCGACCACCGTCGAACGCGAACATGATTTCCTCTGGCGCATCCACAGCCAGGTGCCCGCCCAGGGCGAGATCGTCATCTTCAACCGCAGCCACTACGAAGACGTCCTGATCACGCGCGTGCACGGCTGGATCGACGAGGACGAATGCAAGCGCCGCTACGCCCATATCCGCGACTTCGAACGGATGCTTGCCGAGACCGGTACCGTGCTGCTGAAGTTTTTCCTGCATATCTCCAAGGATGAGCAGAAGCGCCGTCTCGAGGACCGTATCGCCGACCCGACCAAGCACTGGAAATTCGATCCGCAGGACCTGCAGGAGCGCAAATCCTGGACCGAGTACCAGGACGCCTATACGCGCGCCCTGCATGCAACCGATGCCGATCACGCGCCCTGGTACGTCATTCCGGCCGACTCCAAGACGCACCGCAATCTTGCGGTCGCCTCGATCGTCGCCGAGACGCTGGAAGGCATGAAGCTGGCGTTTCCCGATGCGCATCCGGAATATGCGTCCCTGACGATTACCTGAGACAAGCTGCCGCATTCGCCGACAGCGCCGCATCGTTTGAAGCGCGCCGGCAGGTTACGGCGCTTCAGCTTGCGACTGCATGGAACACCGGTGCGGCACCTGGTTATGCCGGCCGGGACGATCCTGTCCCCCTTTGGGCGATAATACGCGCTCACGAAAACTTTGCGATTGCCACAGATGCCCGACCAGTTTGCGCCGCTACAAAACGACACCTTCCTGCGCGCGCTGCTGCGCCAGCCAACCGACTACACGCCCCTGTGGCTGATGCGCCAGGCCGGGCGTTACCTGCCCGAATACAATGCGACGCGAAAGCGCGCCGGCTCCTTTCTCGGGCTGGCAAAGAACCCGGACTACGCCACCGAAGTCACGCTGCAACCGCTGGCGCGCTTCGCGCTCGACGCCGCCATCCTGTTTTCCGACATCCTGACGGTGCCCGATGCGATGGGGCTCGGACTGTACTTTGCCGACGGCGAAGGGCCGAAGTTCGAGCGGCCGCTGCGTGACGAGGCCGCAGTCATGGCGTTGCGCGTGCCGGAGCCCGGTGCGCTGCAGTATGTCTATGACGCGGTGACGCAGATCCGTTCGGCCCTGGGCGGCCGGGTGCCCCTGATCGGTTTTTCCGGCAGTCCCTGGACGCTTGCCTGCTACATGGTCGAAGGCGGTGGCTCGAGCGACTACCGAACGGTCAAGACCATGCTCTACCGCCGGCCCGACCTGATGCATCACATCCTGCGCACCAACGCCGCCGCCGTCGCAACCTACCTCAACGCCCAGATCGACGCCGGCGCGCAGGCAGTGATGATCTTCGATTCCTGGGGCGGTGCGCTGGCCGACGGCGCCTTCCAGGAGTTTTCCCTGCACTACATGCAGACCATCGTCAGTCAGCTGCAGCGCGAGAAAAACGGCGTGCGCGTACCGTGCATCGTCTTTACCAAGGGCGGCGGGCTATGGCTCGACCAGATCGCCGCAACGGGCGCCGATGCGGTCGGCCTTGACTGGACCGTCAATCTCGCCCGGGCGCGCAAGCTGGTCGGCCATCAGGTGGCGCTGCAAGGCAACCTCGATCCGGTCGTGCTCTTCGCAGGCGAACAGCAGATCCGCGCCGAAGTACGGAAAGTGCTGCACGATTACGGCGTGCCATCGGCCAATCAGGGCCACGTATTCAATCTGGGCCACGGCATTTCACAGTTCACGCCGCCGGAGGCCGTTGCGGTGCTGGTTGACGCCGTACATCAGGAAAGCCGCCTCATCCGAACCGGCGGGACTGCGTCAGGGTGAGCAGCGGCCAACCGTGTCTTGCCCGGATAATCGCTTTGCCAGACAGGGCGTCGACGCTTTGCGCGATGCCAGTCTTCTGTATCGCCATGCCGAAAAGCAGCTGATTTCGACGCGAATTGCCGAGCAGGAAATCGACATCGATGCAAATTTCGCGCGCTGCTGCAGCGATCGTATTGGAGACGGTTGGTTTTCGACAAACTTATCCACAGGCCCCAGGGGGAACGCTCGGTTGCCCTGTGTCGTGAAACAAGAGTGGCCTCCCGCGCAGCGTATTTTTCCTAACAGAAAAATCTCGGATGCTGTTACCGGCGCGGCAACACTGAAGTTGCAAGGCCGCCACTATGCACGGCGGTTTCAACACTGGCGCGATATAACTTATTCACATAAATCCGTTTGAGAAAGATTCTTAGGACTGTCGAAATATTTTTTAACGATGTGGAAATCGATTTTATAAGTGATTGATTTTTATGAGAATAATTTTTGCTTTTCGCGTGAGCATTTTGTTGAAAGCCGCACCAGTCGTGGCTTCCGGGCTGTCAAGGGGGTAGTTATCCACAAAGTTATCCACAGGTTTTGTGGATAGCTTAAAAACCTCATATGAAACGAGGGCTTAGCGACGATGCTGAGGTTTTACATGAGGTTGTGTCTTAAAAAACCGGTCGCTGGCCAAAAAATCCCGGGTTGACTTTGCAGTTTTTACACGTGTCGAAAGTATCGCCGGGACGTGAAATGCGGCGCCGGCAAAAATATCTCAAAAAACTTATGCACAAAATTAGCATTGTGCAAAGCAACAACAAAATTCATGAAATAAATTTTCCTGTTGGGCTTTTGACTTTGGTAAGTAATTGAATTTAATAGATTTTTATTTTGCCTTCCTTTTGGTCAATCTGTAAAAATCCGCGTCGGCACTGGCTCCGCGGGTTGTCAAGAGGGGGTTATCCACAAAGTTATCCACAGGTTTTGTGGATAAATTGAAAACCGCATATGAAACCGCGTGTTACGCGCATTATTGAGGTTCGACATTAACTCCGTGAAACAATGCATCCTGCGCGTCGCACTCGACACGCCGCTGGATTTCTGCTTCGACTACCTGTGGCAGATGGATGCAGTGCATCCGCTGCCGCTGGCCGGACAACTGGTGGTCGTGCCGTTCGGGCGCCGCGAAGTCGTGGGTGTCGTGACCGCCATCGCTGCGACGACCGAAGTGGCCGCCGACAAGCTCAAGCTTGCGCTGGCAGTGCGCAGGGAGCTGCCACCACTGGGTGCGGCATGGCAGGCCCTGTGCGGTTTTGCCGCAGATTACTACCAGCGCCCCCTGGGCGAAGTGATGTTGCCGGGTCTGCCGAAAAACCTGCGCGCCATCAAGACCACCGCCCTCGACAAGGCGCTGGTGCGGGCGGCCCGGCCGCGACCGGCGCATGATGCGACACCGGCGACCGTGCAGGCATTGAACCCGTCCCAGCGCCATGCCGCCACGACGATTGCCGCCGCCCGGGGCTTCGTGCCCACGCTGCTCTATGGCGTGACCGGCAGCGGCAAGACCGAGGTCTACCTGCAGGCCGCTGCCGCCATCCTGAACGCGTCCGAAGACGGTGATGCAACGCCCGCGCAGGTGCTGATCATGGTGCCGGAAATTAACCTCACGCCGCAGCTTGAAGCAAGCGTGCGATCGCGCTTTCCGGGCGTGGCCGTTGCCACGCTGCACAGCAGCCTGGCCGAGGGCGAACGGCTGGCGCACTGGCTTGCAGGGCATCTCGGGCAGGCGCGCATCATCCTTGGCACCCGCCTGGCGATTCTTGCCTCGCTGCCGAATCTGAAGCTGATCATCGTCGACGAGGAGCACGACCCCTCCTACAAGCAGCAGGAAGGCCTGCGCTATTCGGCGCGCGACCTGGCCGTCTGGCGTGCGCACCAGCTGGCCATTCCGATCGTGCTGGGGTCCGCCACGCCATCGCTCGAGACCTGGCATCACGCGCAGTCCGGCCGCTATCGCAGGCTGGAGCTGCGCGAGCGCGCGGTCAAGGATGCGGTGCTGCCCAAGGTGCTGCTGATCGACACGGCGCGCGACAAGCCGGTCGAAGGACTGACGGCGATGCTGATTGCCGCCATACGGCAGCGCCTGGCGCGGGGCGAGCAGTCGCTGCTGTTTCTGAACCGGCGCGGCTATGCGCCGGTGGTGGCCTGCGATGCCTGCGGCTGGATCAGCAATTGCCCGCGCTGCACCGCCTTCATGGTGCTGCACAAGCTCGACCGCCAGCTGCGCTGCCATCACTGCGGCCTGGAGCAGCGCACCCCCCGAAATTGCCCGACCTGCGGCAACGTCGACATTCAGCCGCTGGGCCGCGGTACCCAGCGCGTCGAAGAGGGCTTGCAGGCGCTTTTTCCGCAAGCCCGCATCCTGCGCATCGACGCCGATTCCACCCGCCGCAAGGGCAGCGCCCAGGCGGCTTTCGAACAGGTCCACAGCGGCGCCGTCGATATCCTGGTGGGCACCCAGATGGTGGCAAAAGGACATGATTTTCGCAACCTCACCCTGGTCGGCGTGCTCAATCCCGACACCGCATTGTTTTCGCACGATTACCGCGCCAGCGAGCGCCTGTTCGCGCAACTGATGCAGGTTGCCGGCCGGGCCGGACGCCAGGCCCGCAGCGCCGAAGGCAGCGCCAGCGAGGTGCTGATCCAGACGCAGTATCCGCAGCATCCGCTGTTTGCCGCCGTCATGGCGCACGACTACGATGCCTTTGCCGGCAGCCTGCTGGAAGAGCGACGTCAGGCGGGGCTGCCGCCGTTCATCTTCCAGGCGCTGCTACGCGCCGAAGCGCGGGAGCTGTCGGTCGCGCTGGCGTTCTTGCAGCAGGCCGCCACCTGCGTCGTCCAGGACGGCATCATCATCAACGATCCGATCCCGATGAGCATGACCCGCGTTGCCAACGTCGACCGCGCCCAACTGCTGGTGGAATCGGTTTCGCGCCCCGGCCTGCAGCAGTTCCTCAAGACCTGGCTGGCAGCCTTGCGGGCCATGAACAGCCGCGTGCGCTGGTCACTCGAAGTCGATCCGGTCGACATCTGACGGCGGTACCGTACGCATGTGCTGCTCGTGTTTGCATGATTGATGCTCCTCAATCATTGACATGAAAGCCATGTGCGTACTCACTCCCAAGTGCCAAGATAAGAATTGAAAATCACACCAGTCTTCGGCTGACGGCTCGGGCATGCATGCCGTGCATCCATTGCGCAGCCGGCAGGTGCGAACGGCATGCCCATGACAGATGACGAGCGTGCCGCATGCTTCTGTTGGCCGGGCAGACCGGCAGATGGCGGCGACCGCTTGAAAAACAGGACAAACCGGAAAGGCATCGCATGCACCAGAAACCCCGCCCGATCGATCAACCCGCGTCACGCCTGTCACGCACCGCGACACCATGAGTCTGTTTTCCCAGAATTCACAGGATCCGGAAAGCGACGTCGGCCTGCATCGGGACGCGCCGCCGTTGCGTACCGTACAGGACGGCAGCGGTCTCGACATGCCGGCCGTCGGCGCCGACGTGATCGACAGCCAGGGCGTTTATGCCAGCGTGGTGGCCGTACATTCGCCGGTTACCGCCGGCGCCGCGACGGGGCGCGGTCTGCCTTCCGACCTGCTGGTGCTGATGGCGGCAGGCCAGGAGGTGCGCCTGCCGCGCAGCCTGCTGCAACGCGAAAGCGACCAGGTCTACCGGGTGCCGTTTGCATTCGCGACACTGGCAGACTTGCCGGCAAATGGCGCCGCGGTCCATACCGCGCCGGCGGACACGCTCGTGGTGCCGGTGCTCGAGGAATCGCTGCAGGTGACGACACGCCTTGCCGATACCGGGCGTGGCATGCGCCTGCACAAGACCGTTCTGGAAACGCCGCATACGGTAGAGCATTCGCTGCTGCGCGAAGAATTCACGGTCGAGCATGTCCGCTACGACCGGGCGGTCGAGGAAGGCAGCCTGCCGCAGACACGTTATGAAGGCGACACGCTGGTCATACCGGTACTCGAAGAAGTGCTGGTGGTGCAAAAGCAGATGCGCATGAAGGAAGAGATCCGGGTCACGCGCGTGCAGCGCGCCGTGCCAAGCACCCAGACCGTGATCCTGCGTTCGGAACAGGTCCGGATAGAACGTTTTGACGAAAACAAAGCCGGCAAATCCTAGTGGCCCGGCGCAGACAGGCTGCCGTTGCAGGGCAGATCCGGCGCCAGCCACCAGCAATGCCTTTCAATTCCAAAAAGGAGCTTCATCATGGCAAATACAGTGATCGGTGTGTACGACAGTTACGCGCATGCGCAGTCGGCAATGCGGCAGTTGCTTGCTTCCGGCTTCAGCACGTCGGAGGTGCACCTGCGCCCGGACGAAGATACCCAGCAGGCGCGTTCGGCAGCGCTGCGCGCCGCCGGTGCCTCCGGCATGCAGACCGGCGGTACGCAAGGCAGCACGGCGCCGGAAAGCGGCACGCTGCGCGGTTTTTTCCACAAACTCTTCAGCGACGACACCACGCAGAGCGCACCGCAGGCGCATGCCGACCGCTATGCGGAAGCGGTGCGGCGCGGCAGCTTCGTGCTGACCGTCGATGCCGCGACCGAGCCGCAGCGTGATGTTGCCACCAGCATCATGGAGCAGTTCGATGCGATCGACGTCGACGAACGTGCGACGCAATGGCAGGCAGCCGGCTGGAGCGCCCATGACGAGACCGCCGCGCCGCTGACGGACGACGAGATGACACGCGAACGCAGCACCTACGCCACCGGCAACCGGGGCACGCAGGCCAGCGATCAACAGACAGCCATTCCGATCATCGAGGAGGAACTCCAGGTCGGCAAGCGTCAGGTGCAGCGCGGCGGCGTGCGGGTGCTGCAGCGCGTCATCGAAACCCCGGTGCAGGAAACCGTCAATCTGCGCCAGGAACATGTCACCGTCGAGCGCCACGCCGTGGATCAGCCGGCCATGGCTGCCGACATCAACGCAATGAAGGAAGGCACCATCGAATTGCGCGAGATGGCGGAAGAAGCCGTGGTTGCCAAGACCGCGCGCATCGTCGAGGAAGTCGTCATCGGCAAGGATGTCTCGGAAAAGGAAGCCACGATCAGCGACACGGTGCGCCGTACCGACGTCGAGGTCGAGCAGCTCGGCACGAGCACCGCAGCGTCTGCAGCAACAAGTGGCACGAGCGGGCTGAGCGGCACCGCATCGGTGACCGGCGACGAGGACTTCCGCAGCCACTGGCACAGTGCCTACGGACAGACGGGCGAACAGTACGAAGCCTATGCACCGGCTTACCAGTACGGCTCGACCCTTGCCAACGATCCGCGCTACCAGGGCCAGAGCTGGTCGAACAGCGAAAGCACGGTGCGGCAACAGTGGGAAACGGCAAACCCGCACGGTACCTGGGACAAGGTCAAGGATGCCGTGAAATACGGCTGGAACAAGGTCGCGCACTGACCCCGCTCCATTCGACATGACCATGCTGCCGCCGGGCTCGCGCCTGCGGCAGCGCTTGCGGCAGCGTCTGTTCGTCAGGCTTGCGCCGGACCGAGCAGGCCTTCACCGGCCAGTTCACGGATGACCCGTATCGTATCGATGTCCGCTTCCTGGTACGCAGAACGCCGGAACTCGTTATAGAACGCTTCCATGCTGCCGGGCGTTTCTTCCATGAAGTCGTCGTAGCTGAAGCGCACGTGCAGCATGCCTGCGCCCGGTTCCTCGATCGTAACCAGCAGGCGCGATGCCGGTATGTCCCCTTGCGCCGGCACGTCGTACTGCACCTGCTGCTGCGCCGTGAAGACGACGGTATCGCAGATTGCGACCTCGCCGTAATGCAGCGTTCGGGCAATCAGGTCGACGCCTTCGCTGCGGATCTCGCTGCCGTCGAGCCAGGCGATGAACCGTTTCGGCGCTTCGGCGCGCAGCACCAGGCCGCGCCAGAGTTGATCCCGCGTCAGCGGTTCGATGAGCGGATTCAACGGATCGTTGATGACTACCAGGTGAACGAATTTCATTGCGCTGAATGCTGATGCGAAAAGCCGCAGTGTAAGTCCATTTGCAGCCCAGGGCCATTGTCATGAACCTGCCGGCCGGCATGACGCCGTCCGGCACTGCTACAATGGCGCGCTTTCTCCCCGCCTGCCTGCAAGCGCCTCGCAAGAGCGCGACCGTACACTCTCGAATGTCGACTTCCCCGCAATCCGGTCTGAATGCACCCCAGCGTGAAGCGGTGCGCTACCTCGACGGCCCCTGCCTGGTGCTGGCCGGCGCCGGCTCGGGCAAGACGCGCGTGATCACGCAAAAGATCGCCCACCTGATCGAACAGTGCGGCTATGAGCCCAAACATATTGCGGCACTGACCTTCACCAACAAGGCGGCGGCCGAGATGCGCGACCGCATCGCCAGCCTGCTGCAACAGCCCAAGCAGGCAAAGCAGCTCACCGTCAGCACCTTCCATTCGCTTGGTGTGACGATTTTGCGGCAGGAAGCGCGTGGCGTGGGCCTCAAGGACCGGTTTTCGATCATGGACAGCGACGACTGCTTTTCGCTGGTCCAGGACCTGGCGGTGACGACTGACAAGCAGCTGATCCGGCGTATCCAGAACACCATGTCGCTCTGGAAAAACAGCCTCATCGATCCGGATGCTGCGCTCAACGCCGCGACAACCGAAGACGAGGCACAGAGCGCGCGCATCTACCGCAGCTACGTTGCCACCCTGTCGGCCTACCAGGCGGTCGACTTCGACGACCTGATCCGTCTGCCGGTGGAGCTGTTTCGCAGCAATGAAGCCGTGCGCGACAAATGGCAGCGGCGCCTGCGTTACTTGCTGGTCGACGAATACCAGGACACCAATACCTGTCAGTACGAACTGGTCAAGCTGCTGGTCACCGGCCCGGGCAAGAAACCGATGTTTACCGCAGTCGGCGACGACGACCAGGCGATCTACGCGTGGCGCGGCGCAACGGTGGAAAACCTCAAGACCTTGCAGACCGATTTTCCGGATCTCAAGGTCATCAAGCTGGAACAGAACTATCGCTCCACCACCCGCATCCTGCAGGCGGCCAATGCCGTCATCGGCAACAATCCGAAGCTCTTCGACAAGGCGCTGTGGTCCGAGCATGGCCTGGGCGACCCGGTCAAGGTGCTGGGCATGCAGGATGACGAACAGGAAGCCGACCAGGTGGCGATCATGCTGTCGGCGCATCGTTTCGAGCGGCGGGCGAAGTTCTCCGACTATGCGATCCTGTATCGCGGCAATCACCAGGCACGCATCTTCGAGAAAGCCCTGCGCCGCGAACGCATTCCCTATGTGATGTCGGGTGGCCAGAGCTTTTTCGACCGGGCCGAAATCAAGGACATCGTCAGTTACCTGCGCCTGGTGGCCAACGGCGACGACGATCCGGCCTTCATCCGCGCCGTCACCACGCCCAAGCGCGGTGTGGGCCAGAGCACGCTGGAGGCGCTCGGCGCCTATGCCGGCAAGTGGCAGTGTTCCCTTTTCGAAGCCGTCTTCAAGGGCGGCATCGAATCGATCCTGGCAGACCGGCAACTGACGCCGCTGCGTCATTTCTGCGACTTCATCAACCAGCTCGAAGCGCGCGCCAGCCGGGTCGGCCGCGCCGGCAGCGGCGACAATGCCGCGCAGGTGCTGGACGACATGATGAAGGAGATTGATTACGAAGCCTACCTGTACGACAGCTTCGACGACCGCCAGGCGCAGGGCAAGTGGCAGAACGTGCTGGATTTTACGACCTGGCTGAAAGAGAAGGGCAGCGGCGGCAAGGACGGCACCGATCCCGAGAAAAGCCTGCTCGAACTGACCCAGATGGTGGCGCTGATGACGATGCTAGAAGGCCGCGATGAGGAACCCGACGCGGTGCGCATGTCGACCCTGCATGCATCGAAGGGGCTGGAGTTTCCGCACGTGTTCCTGATCGGCGTCGAAGAAGGCATCCTGCCGCATCGCGGCGACCCGGATGCGCCCGCCGACGTGATTGCCGCGCGCATCCAGGAAGAGCGCCGCCTGATGTATGTCGGCATCACCCGCGCGCAGCGCAGCCTGCACATCACCTGGTGCAAGAAGCGCCAGCGGGCGCGCGAGAGCGTGAGCTGCGATGTCTCGCGCTTCGTCAAGGAAATGCAGCTCGATGTCGGCGATGCGGTGCCGACCGAGGCGGACATGATCTCGCCGCAAAGCCGCCTGGCAAATCTGAAGGCGCTGTTGCAGAAACCCCGGCCGGGCTGACCGGGCGCCGCGCCTTTCATCACCTGCATGCATTTCATTTCGCAAGGACCAAGCATGTCGACCGACGAACGCATGACAAATATCGAGATCAAGCTGGCGCGCCAGGAAGACCTGGTCGATACGCTGAACCAGCTGGTCTATCAGCAGCAAAAGAAGATCGGCGAACTGGAGGGCCTCTGTGCGGCGCTGGCGCGACACGTCAAGGCGGCTTCGTCGGCGGCAGACGACACGGGCGTCGGCAACGATCGCCCGCCCCATTACTGACAAGGAATGATGCAAATGCCAATGCCATCGACTTTCGACCCGACCGATCCGCTGCGTGTGAAGCTCAACACCGAAACCGCGCGCCTGCACTGGCATGAACTGCTGCGTCACTTTGCGGCAGGGATAGTGGTGCGTGTCGATGACGGCCTCGACCTGATCGAGGTTGCCGTGGCCTTCACGAACGACGACAAGCCTTCTGTCGAACAATGGATGCTGGCAGGGCAGGTGGCAAAGGCCAGCGACGCACAGGCTGCAGCATGGCTCGAGGGCGATGCCCGGATGTGGACGGTGGTCGTGCGTCCCTGGATTCTGGTGCAGGCGCAAAAGCCTGGCAGCAGTGCGACCGACTGAGCGGCGCGGCACGAAAGCCTCCCAGGTATTGCCTCGGCTCAGGTAATGCACGACCGTCTCAGCTGTAAGCAATTGTGTGAACGGTGGTACAAGTCGCCTCGCCATTGAACTTACCCGACAGCCAGCATGTCAGAAAGTAATGAACGCTACAAACGCGTGATTTTGCCGTGTTCCAGCGGTAATCATTTACTTTTCAAAGGACACTACAGATGAGTCAACTCGCCAAACTGCTGATTACCTCCACCCTGCTTGCAACGAGCGCAGTGAGCATCGCCCAGAATACCGGCGCACCGGATTCAATGACGACTCCTGCCGGTTCGGCTGGCAATGCCGGCACCGTCATCACGCCGATGGTCAATCCGAATGCCGCCGGCATGCCGTCCGATAGCGGTGCTACCGGCGCCAGCGGCACTGCGGGCGCTACCGCAGCCGGTACCGCCGGCATGCCGGGTGCCGCTTCAGGCACGGCGACCACGGGCGCGGCTGCCAGCGGCGCGTCGGCCACCGGTGCCACAGCGGCGTCGACATCGGCCGACCCGTACGTGCAGAAGCGTGAAGCCGATGCAGCTGCCAAGAAAGAATACAAGGCGAAGAAAAAAGCCGCAAAGGCCGAGTACAAGCATGAAAAGGCGTCTGCGAAGTCGGACATGAAGATGGAAAAACGCGAAACGACGGCCGAGCGCAATGCCGCGATCGCTGCCGATCCTTCCAAGACCGTGGTACCTGGCCAGCAAAACAACCTGGGCAAGTAAGTCGGCAGAATGACTCTGGCGGGGTTGACGCGCCGCCAGGTTCGAGTCATGTAAAGCCGCACCGGCGATGCGCCGGTGCGGCTTTTTTGATTTCTCGCGGGTAAAATGACGGCTTCGCTTTTCCGCCGGATTGTTGTTCGTGACAGAGCGAGCCCGCAAGATCATCCATTGCGACTGCGACTGTTTCTATGCCGCCGTCGAAACCCGTGACGACCCCAGCCTGCGCGGCCGGCCGGTTGCCGTGGGCGGACGGGCCGACCAGCGCGGGGTGGTCGCGACCTGCAATTACGAAGCCCGCCATTTCGGCGTGCGTTCGGCAATGGCCACCGGCCAGGCACTGCAGCGCTGCCCGGGCCTGATCGTGCTGCCGCCGGCGATGGAAAAATACCGCATCGCTTCGCGCCAGATCCTGGCGATCTACGGCGACTACACCGACCTTGTCGAACCCCTGTCGCTTGATGAAGCCTATCTCGATGTCACCGATGCGCCCCATTGCCATGGCAGCGCGACGCTGATGGCCCGGGAAATCCGCGCCCGCATTGCGGCTACCGTCGGCATCACCGCATCAGCCGGCATCGCACCCAACAAGTTCGTCGCCAAGATCGCCAGCGACTGGAACAAGCCGGACGGCCAGCATGTCGTGCTGCCGGGTGAAGTCGATGCCTTCGTTGCCGCCTTGCCGGTCAAGAAAATCTTCGGCGTCGGCCAGGTCACTGCGGCCAAGCTCAATCGCCTGGGAGCCGTCACCTGCGCCGACCTGCGCGGCTGGTCGGCGGCGCAGCTGCAGCATCATTTCGGCAAGTTCGGTACGCGCCTCTTCGACCTGGTGCGCGGCATCGACCTGCGTGAAGTGTGCCCGGACCGGGAACGCAAGTCGATCAGCGTGGAAGAGACCTACAACGTCGACCTGCCGGATCTGGCGGCCTGCCAGGCGCCCATGATGGAACTGATCGAACAGTTGCGGCTGCGTGTGGCGCGCAACGATGCCGCGCCTTACGTGCGCAAGCTCACGGTAAAGATCCGCTTCGCCGACTTTCGGCAAACCTCGGTCGAATGCGTTGCCGCGGCCATCGATGTGGCATTGTTTGCCGGCTTGCTGGAGACCGGCCATGCCCGCGGTGCGCAACCGGTGCGCCTGCTTGGCGCCGGCGTTCGGCTGCAGGAGGACATGCCGGATCTGCAGCTGGGATTGTTCGGGCAACAGCAGGCGTAGCGGGCCGCAGGTCCTGCCGGCAGGGCGGCGAAGCGGCAGCTGAAATAAAAACGCCCGCTTGCGCGGGCTTTTTTATTCTGGCGGAGTGGACGGGACTCGAACCCGCGACCCCCGGCGTGACAGGCCGGTATTCTAACCAACTGAACTACCACTCCTGTGATCATTCCAGGTAATGTGCATGCATTCGCGCTGCAGTGCGATGCGACACCTGAAGCGGCCGAAGTCTACAATAGTTTTAACGCTTTGGCTAGGAATTCTGTCGAACGGCGACGTGGCCGGCGCTGTTGCCCGCCTATAATCCTGATCTGCCTGCAAGGGTCACCCCCTGGCTCCGCTATGCCCGTGGTGTGGTTCTCACGATGCCTCATTGCACCTACCGGAGCACACATGTCCGACTCGGAGATCGACAAGATTCTCTTTCCACCGCTGGCGCCGCATCGCAGCGGCATGCTGGCCGTCGACCCGATGCACACGCTTTATTGGGAAGAAAGCGGCAATCCGCAAGGCACGCCGGTGCTGTTCCTGCATGGCGGGCCGGGTAGCGGCACGTCGCCCCTGCAGCGGCGTTTTTTCGATCCGACGCATTACCGCATCGTCCTGTTCGACCAGCGCGGCGCCGGCAGGTCGACGCCGCTGGGTGAATACCGCGACAACACCACGCAACTGCTGATTGCCGATATCGAGCGCCTGCGCACGATGCTCGGCATCGGGCAGTGGCTGCTCTTTGGCGGCTCGTGGGGCTCGACCCTGGCGCTGGCGTATGGGCAGGCGCATCCGCAGTGCTGCCTGGGTTTCGTCCTGCGCGGTATTTTCCTGTGCGGTCGCAGCGAGATCGACTGGTTCTTGTACGGCATGGAACAGTTCTTCCCGGAGGTGCATGCGGAGTTCGTGGCGCTGCTGCCGCCGGCGGAGCGGCACGATCTGCTGCAGGCGTATGGTCGCCGGCTGTTTGCGGATGATCCTGCGACGTATGCGCCGGCAGCGCGTGCCTGGAGCCGCTACGAAGGCCGCTGCCTGTACCTGCGCCCCGATGCGGCGGCAGTCGATGCATTCAGTTCGGATGCGGTAAGCGTGGGCGTCGGGCGCCTGGAAGCGCATTATTTTCTGCACGGCGGCTTTCTGGCGCCCGGACAGTTGCTGCGCGATGTGGCGCGTATTGCGCACCTGCCGGCCGTGATCATCCAGGGGCGCTACGACGTGGTCTGCCCGCCGGTGTCGGCGCATCGGCTGCATCAGGCCTGGCCGCAGGCACGCTTGCAGATGATCGACGACGCCGGCCATGCTGCCTTCGAGCCGGGTACGGCGCGCGCACTGGTGGCGGCAACCGAGCAGTTCCGCAGGGCTGCCCGATTCGATTGAAATGACCATCTGCTGCGAAAGCCACAGGTGCCGATATGACGATTGCAGCACGCCCGCAGCCTGTGCGACACTGCATTTGCCAGACCACCTTCCCTGCCACCTGAACCCTAAAACGCCATGCGACTTCCCGCGCTCGTGACCCGTTCCATCGCACTGTTGAGCGCGGCCGGCGCGTCGCTGCTGGCGGCCTGCGCGTCGCCGCCGTCATCGTCGTCGCAGCAGGGCGCCGCGCCGTCGGCCAGTGCACTGGCGCGCCTGGATCGGGCCGAGACCACGGCCGACGCCACCTCGACCGCCCGCACCGTCGACGCCTACAAGCACGACATTGCGCTGCGCATTTCGGAAGTGAATTCGACCAGGGTCTTTCCGGGCCGGCCGCAGGCGCTGCTGCGCTCGATCATCGTGGTGAAGTTTTCGGTCGATGCCGGCGGCAAGCTGTTGCGCAGCGAGATCGTGCGAACCAATCATGACAGCGCCACCGAAGCCACCGCGCTGTCGACGCTGCGTAACACGGCGCCGTTTCCAAAACCGGCAGCGAGCCTGCTGCGCAATGGCAAACTGGAAATTTCGGAGACCTGGCTGTTCAACAACGACGGCCGCTTCCAGGTGCGCTCGGTGGCGCAGCTGCAGATGGAGCAGTAACAGTCCCGCCGGCAGCGTGGCCGGCGTGTCGTCCTGACATGCCATGCCGTACACTGTACGCCTTGAGGACCTTCGCGGGAGCGGCAGTGAAATCCATTACAGCAGATGTCGCCGTCATCGGCGCCGGCAGCGCCGGCCTGGCCGCTTATCGCGCCGCCCGTTCGCATGGCAAGCGGGTGCTGCTGATCGAGGGCGGTCCGTACGGCACCACCTGCGCCCGGGTCGGCTGCATGCCGAGCAAGCTTCTGATCGCCGCTGCCGAGGCGGCGCACATGGTGTCGCTGGCGCCGGCTTTCGGCGTTCACGGCGGCGCCCTGCGCATCGACGGCCGCGAGGTCATGGCGCGGGTGCGGCAGGAACGCGACCGCTTCGTCGGCTTCGTCGTCGACGGCGTTGACCGGATACCCGAAGAGGACCGGCTGCGCGGATATGCCCGGTTCACGGCGCCGGACTGCCTGCAGGTGGGCGACGACCTGCAGGTGCGCGCCTCCCGGATCGTCATTGCCACCGGCTCACGGCCGCAGATACCGGCCGAACTGCTGGGCGCCGGCGAGCGCCTGCTGACCAACGACACGGTCTTTGAATGGGACGATCTGCCGGCGTCGGTAGCCGTCATCGGCACCGGTGTCATCGGCCTGGAAATCGGCCAGGCGCTGCATCGGCTCGGCGTGCGGGTTGCCGTTTTCGGGCGCGGCATGCAGCTGGCCGGCATCAGCGACCCGATGGTGCTGGCCAGCGCACGGCAGGCGTTCGGCGCCGAGCTCGACCTGCGCGCCGGCACCCGCGTGGTGCAGGCCGCGCGCAATGCCGACGGCGTGGCGCTCACCTGGACTGCGGCGGATGGCAGCCAGCATTGCGAGCAGTTCGCCTGGGTACTGGCAGCAACCGGCCGGGTCACCAATGTCGAGCAGCTCGACCTTGGCGCCAGCGGTTTGGCACTCGATGCGCGCGGCGTGCCGCTGTTTGACAGCCACACCATGCGATGCGGGCAGAGCGGCATTTTCATCGCGGGCGATGCCGCCGGCGAGCGTGCGCTGCTGCATGAAGCAGCTGACCATGGCCGCATTGCCGGCGACAACGCCGGCCGCTATCCCGACGTGCAGCCGGGCCTGCGCCGGGCGCCCCTGGCGATTGCCTTTACCGATCCGCAGGTCGCAGTCGTCGGCTGCGGTTTTCATGCGCTCGAATCGGCCCGCACGGCCAGTGGCGAAGTCAGTTTTGCCGACCAGGGACGCAGTCGCGTGATGCTGCAGAACCGCGGGCTGCTGCGCGTGTACGGCGCCTACGGCTCGGGGCGATTCCTCGGCGCCGAACTGTGCGGCCCGCGCGGCGAGCATCTGGCGCACCTGATGGCCTGGGCACTGCAGAACGCGATGACGGTGGCGCAGATGCTGCAGATGCCGTTCTATCATCCGGTGGTCGAGGAGGGCCTGCGCACGGCCCTGCGTGACCTTAACGAAAAGCTGGTGCACGGCACGCCGGAGATCGAGCATTGCACCGATTGCACGCCCGGCATGTAAAACGCCTGCTCCGGCACGCGTTTGAGGCCATTCAAACAAGATATTATGTTCGCTGCCGCACCGATTCCAGGAATGATTCTGGTTATGGTCTAGTCAGTACCGTAAATCGCGTTGCGGCGCACTAATCCACCCAAGTCCCAGGAGCTTTACCATGATGCAAACTAACGTCAAGACTGCCCGCACCGACATGAAAACGCTGCTCAAGGATGCACAGGATCTGTTTCGCCAGGCTACCAGCGCCACCGGCGACAAGGCCGACATGCTGCGCACTCAAGGGGCAAACCTGATCGATTCGGCAATGGTCAAGGCGCAGGAAGTGCAGACTGCCGCAATGGAAACCGGCAAGGAAATGGCAGACTCGGCGGACGCCTATGTACAGGAAAACCCATGGAAGTCGGTCGCGATTTCGGCCGGCGTCGGTGTGCTGATCGGTATGCTCATCGCGCGAAAGTAAATCATCGTGAGTAACCCACACCAGCAACATAATCCGCACGTACTCGGCACGCCCG
The DNA here is from genome assembly GCA_025356535.1 of Herminiimonas sp. Taxonomy (GTDB): domain Bacteria; phylum Pseudomonadota; class Gammaproteobacteria; order Burkholderiales; family Burkholderiaceae_D; genus JANXSS01. The sequence continues at coordinate 3,205 of JANXSS010000216.1, read as the reverse complement.
GCTTGATGGCCGGTGTCAGCGGCGTGACGCGCAACCTCTTCGGCCTGATCGTCAGCCGTCTCGAACTCGCAGCACTCGAGCTCTCGTCGGTACGCACCAGTCTGCTCAAATTGTTGCTGGTCGGGGCGATCGGACTGTTTTCAGCCCTGTTTGCATTTGCTTATGTGACGGTGCTGATCGTCTACCTGAGCTGGGATGCACTGGGCTGGAAGATTTTGCTGATAATGGCCCTCGGTTTTACCGCCGCCACGGTCGCCGTCGTCATGTACGCACGCGGCCTGGTCTCGAGCGGCAAGCTGTCGATGCCGGCAACCCTGGCCGAACTGGGCCGCGACCGTGATGCATTGCTTTGAAGCGAGCCGATGATGACTGACTCCAAAACACCGCACGTCGTCGAGCCGTCGTTCGAAGCGCGCAAGAAGGCCCTGATCGCGCAAGGTGCAGCGCGGCGCAAGGACATCGGACAATCGATCGACATCGTGCGCGACAACCTGCATGCAGACAAGTTGGCCAGGCAAGCCGTCAATCACATGACGAACGCGGCCTACAACACGATCGAAAACCTGCTCGACCTGCGCGGCCTGCGTAATGGAAATTTTCGCAAGCTGCTACCGCTTGCAGCGACCGTCTATTCGATCGTCACCAAGCGCAAGCTGGTCAAGCCGGTGATGAAGGGAACGGCTGCAGTGGCCGGTCTGTCGGCCGGTCTGTTTTTGTTCTGGCGGCACAAGCAGAAGCAGGCAGCCAACGACGAATTGCTGACGTATTCGAATGATTCGGAATCGGCGCGCTAAGCTGCCGAGCGAACAGGCACCGATACGCCGCAAGTTCGAAGGCATGAAAAAAGCCGGCCTGTGATCAGGTCGGCTTTTTTACGTCGGCAACCAACGCCGCGCGTCCTGGCTTACTTTGCCGCCGCCGTCATGTAATCGACTGCAGCCTTGACTTCATCGTCGGAGGCGGCCGAGCCGCCTTTAGGCGGCATCACGCCGGCCTTGCCCTGGTAACCCTTGATCGCGTGTTCATACAAAACGGGCGCGCCCTGCTTGATGCGTTCGGCCCAGGCTGTCTTGTCGCCGAACTTCGGTGCGCCGGCGACGCCTGCCGCATGACATGCCATACAAACGCCGTCATACAGCTTCTTGCCGGCATCGGCAGACACCTTGACCGGTGCAGCGACTGGCGCCGGTGCAGCCACTGGCGCCGGCGCTGGCGTTGCGGCCATTGGCGCGGCGGCGGCCATCGTGGTTGCGGCAGCACCTGCTGCGGCAACCGGCACGGCCTTGACCTTGGCTTCGGGTTCGGTGAATTTTGCACCGGCCTGGTTGCCCATGTAGGCAACGGCGCGCGCGACTTCCACATCGTCGAGATCCGGGTTGCCACCCTTGGCCGGCATGGCACGGATGCCGCCAACTGCATGCGTGACCAGGGTATCGTAACCCTGTGCCAGACGGGCCGACCAGGCGCCGGCGTCACCCAGCTTCGGCGCACCTGCCGCGCCGGTCGTATGACAGGCGGCACAGACGGCCTTGTAGACTTCGGTACCGGTCTGCAGCACGCGTGGCGCGTTGACATCTTTTAAGGTAAAGCCCTGATCGGGAACCGGCTTGATGCGCGCGACCACTGCCTCATTGCTCTGCGCATTCGAACCGGCGCCTTCGTTGTGCGTCGTCGTCACGTACTGCACCAGCAACACGATACAGATGATCGGTATCAGGAAGCCGGCGACAATTGCAGCGATGAGCTGTTTTGGCGTCTGGATTCCGGCTTCATGGTCGTTATGTTGGTCGCTCATTATTTCCTCGGTACGATTCTCAAATGCAACAGTATGCCAAACCCTCGATTATAGACGACATGACTACGCTTGGGAACGAAGGCAATCGCTTTTCATGGACGCCCAACCCGAAAAACGGTATCCTTCGTGCCTCACGACGGCAGTAAAAATGCGGCTGTAGCTCAGTGGATAGAGTATTGGCCTCCGAAGCCAAGGGTCGCTGGTTCGATTCCAGCCAGCCGCACCAGTAGAATCAAAGACTTAGCCCGGCCTCGCAGGTTGGGCTTTTTGCTTTTCGGCCACATCTTTCGCCGGTGTAACCACTGTGTAACCCGATTCGACAAATCGTCGGCCAGAAAAGCATAAACCCGCACTTGGCGGGTTCTCGTAGGTTCGGGCGCAAACAATGTGCCGCGGGGCATAACCGATTCCTGCGGCTATTTCCTCAACGGCCCCACGTCTATTGCCTGTTTCTGAGGCAATGCAGCCTCGTTCCGTGCGTCGGTCAGTACCACTTGCATCTCTTTAAATAAAGCGGCTAGCTGCCTTCGTTCAGCATCCCATTCTGCGGTACGCATGCCATGCCTTAACGCGTTCCGGGCTGTAATCGCCTTACCCTCATCGGTGGTCGGCCCGGTTGACCGCTCCCAAGGCTTCCAAATGCGGATTGCCTCGGCTTGCCGCTTTCTTTCCTGTTGTGTCCAAATTCGCATGCTTTGCCTCGGTTAATAGTTCGTTCGTCGGAGTTATGTTTTTCTCACGCGTGCGCAGCGCTGCCCCGCTTTCCGCTCCATTGCCGGGATTGTTCACCTGCTGCTGCCCTGCGATGTTCGCCTGCTTTATAAAGGTCGCGGACTTGGGGTATTTGATTTCCGCTATCGCCTCAACAGTGGAACGACACTGCGCCTGCGCCTTTAGTGCCAGCCGAAAATAGGTGTCCAGCGTCGGCATGATTTCGGCATTTATGGCGCGCTTTGCGAAATTGTTAAACATCGCATTGAGTGCCACGGCCTGCCCAGTCAGCATCGCCTCAAGCTTTCCTAGATTCCCATCGCTCACGGCCTGGGTGTCCTCCTGCAAAACCGTTGCGCAGTCCTCCAGGCTCAGGCCAGGAAGAAGCCCCTTGGAAAAATCCAGTGCAGTTGATGCGTTTGTCGTGGTCGGGTCGAATGCGTATTCAGCATAAATCCTGTCGTCAGGGACCCCCACGCGGCCCACCATCCGAATGTTTCTCGACTTGTCGGTCCCAGGCTTTGCCGCTTCATGCGCTCGGGTCTGCTTCTTACTTGCTGCCTGCTTAGTCGTCATTTTGTTTTCCATTCATCGCTGTTTGAAGTCCTCGCAGTACGTCACGGCAGTCCCTCGCCATGAATGCTACGCCACCGGCGGACCGCACACGCTCCAGAAAAATAGTCTGCTCAGGTCGTAACC
>JANXSS010000185.1 GCA_025356535.1 Herminiimonas sp. | reverse complement strand
CGAATGAACACGTCGATATTGTCTCAGACCGGAGCGTTGGCGGAAACAGTAAGTCGTTAATTAATCAGTGCTTCCCTAGTGCGCAACGAATTCGCGCAGCCCAAAGCGCCCGCGTCAACCGGCAGGAAATCATTGCTGCCTTATCCCATGGAACGGTAAGCCGGCGAGAACTGCTGAAATGGGGACTTTTTTCCACCAGCGGTGCACTGGCATGAAAAAACGGCCTCAATCCGCTGGTCGGCAATGCACACGCCGCAATTCCCACCGGCACGCCGCGCAGTCCCCTGTTCGGCGCCCAGCCATTCAGCCAACCGATGCCGCGCTTCGACCTGATGCAGCGCAATCCGGCCGGTTATCTCAATCCACGGCCGACGGCGGCGGCCAATTTGACGCAGCGGCCGGTGTCTGCTGCCCTCGGCGGTGGCACCGGGCCGATCGAAGGGCGCCCTCCGGGCGACATGTGGGCGCATCAGAAATTCGATCAGTTCGCGCCGAAGGTCGAGGTCGAGGTCTGGCAAAAGGGTGCCGAAATCTGCAACGACTACATGCCGGGCGTCGCCTCCGACCAGAACTGCGGCATCACGCAGGCAAGTCCCGTCGATCCCTGCTTCCATCACGTCATGCCGCATCAGGACCCGAAGTCGCTCTGGACTTTCGGCGGCACCGTGCCGCCGAAGCTGCTGCTGGGCCGGTATGGCGAACCGATCCTGTTTCGCCACCATAACGCCCTGTCAGAGGACGTCAGGCAGAACAACGGCTTCGGCCGCCACACCATCAGTACGCATGAGCACAACGGTCATCACGGCGCGGAAAACGACGGCTTTGCCGGCGCCTTTTTCTTTCCCGGCCAGTTCTACGACTACCACTGGCCGATCGTCCATGCCGGCATCAACAGCATCAACACCACGGCCACCGATCCGAAATGCGGCGCGCCTGACGGCAACGGCGGCATCACCAAGCTGCCCGGCGACTGGCATGAAACCATGAGCACGCACTGGTTTCACGACCACATGTTTAGCTTCACGTCGCAAAACGTCTACAAGGGCAATGCGGCGATGTTCAATCTCTACAGCTCGCTCGACCGCGGCAACGAGGGCATCAACGATGGCGTCAACCTGCGCTTGCCGAGCGGCACGGCAAAGGACTGGGGCAACCTCGAGTACGACGTCAACCTGATGTTGAGCGACAAGGCGACCAATCCGGACGGCCAGCTGATCTTCGATATCTTCAACTTCGACGGTTTTCTGGGCGACATCATGACCGTCAACCTGGCCTACCGGCCGTATTTCGAGGTGGAGCGGCGCAAGTACCGTTTCCGCATCCTCAATGCATCGGTATCGCGCTTCTTCAAGCTGGCATTGAGCGACAGCAAGCCGTTTGCGCAGATCGGCAACGACGGCAACCTGCTGCCGCGCCCGGTCATGCTGACCGCCCTGGATCAGCAAGGCATCGCCGAACGCTACGACATCGTCATCGACTTCACCCAGTGGACCACCGGCTCGACCGTACATCTGGTCAATCTGGCCGAGCATCAGGACGGCACCCGCGTGGCCAAGGATCTGTCAGTGGCCGAAGCGCTTTCCGGCACCTCGGCCGATCCATGCGTGGGCAAGATACTGGAGTTTCGCATCGTGCGCGACCCGGCCAAGCCGGACCTGAGCGTACTCGACCTGAACAAGGACCTGATTCCGAATCCGGACTTGTCGAAAATACCGGTGGCGCGCGAACGCGTCTTCGAATTCGGTAAGGGCGCCGACCAGCCCAACAGCCGCTCGAGCAGTGCAGCCACCGGGCCGTGGGGCATCAAGGTCGACGGCGGTTCGATGCTGGCCGCCGACTATGGCCGGGTATCGTCGGCACCGCGCATCAATACCCGTGAAGTCTGGACGCTCAAGAACGGCGGCGGCGGCTGGGATCATCCGATTCACATTCACTTCGAGGAAGGCCAGGTGCTCATGCGCGATGGCAAGGCCAGCAACGTGCCGCCCTGGGAGAAGGGACGCAAGGATGTCTATCGCCTGCGTCCGGGCGGCAGCATCACGATCACGATGCAGTTTCGCGACTGGGGCGGCATGTTCATGGAGCACTGTCACAACACCGTCCATGAAGACAACGCAATGCTGCTGCGCTGGCAGATCGACGCTTCCGGCAATGCGGTACTGCAGCCGATGCCCACGCCCATTCCGACGCCACAGGGCGTGAAGTTCCAGGCCCAGACATGAACCCATGGTCAGGCAGCATGCCTGCACCCCGGACCCGCCAATCAAAAACAATGAATCAGACGCGAGACACTCAATGAATCATCCTGCAAACATCACCGCTACACCCGCTACACCCGCTACACCCACCGCACCCGGTCCGGACGGCGGCCATGCCCGTCCCCAGCTGCGCAATTTTTTCCGCGTCGCCATCGCAGCGGCCGCCGCCGTTGCCACCGGCTCCCTGGCCCAGGCGGCACCGGTATCCGTCCCAAGCGCCGCCGGCCTGGCGGCCAGGCTGCCGACCGGCGTGCCTTTCGTACTGCTGGGAACCAGGGCCGTACCGGTCACCGATACCATCTCCGGCGATGGCGAGAGCATCCGCTTCGCCGGCCAGGCAATCATCACCGCCCAGGTGATCGACGACCTGGTGACCAAGGCGCCGCGCGTGCTGGAACTGGTCATCGATTTCAGTGGCGTGACAGCCACCGGTATCTCCAGTGGCAAGCGCTTCATGACGACTGCCCACAGCATCCTGCATCGGACTGCGCTGCCGTTCGACATGGTCGAGGTCAGCTTTCCTTATTACGTCAGCGGCGACATGCGCTCGGCCCGCACGGCCATGGCGGCATTTTCGGTCGCGCTCGATGGCGCCTCGCTCAGCATCACCTCGAAGCTGTCGACACCTTCCTGAGCGGGCCACAGGCGCATCGGCCTGCCGGCCGCGCGCCTTTCAAAACAAATAAAGGTCATTCATGAATCCGCAACCTGGATCGGGCGCATCGCGCGCTGCCGGCATGCTGCTGGCGACGGTACTCTGGACGATGGCAGCGCCGGTGTCGCTGGCGGCGTCACCGATGGGCGCCGACTACTTTTCCAACATCACGCTGACCACGCAGGATGGCAAGAACGTGCGCTTCTACGACGATCTGCTAAAGGGCAAATCGGTCGCCATCAACATCATCTACACGAGTTGCACCGACGAGTGTCCGCTGGAGACGGCGCGCATGTCGGAAGTCCAGCGCCTGCTCGGCCCGCGCATGGGACGCGACATCATGTTCTATTCGATCTCGATCGATCCGGAACACGACACGCCGGCCGTGCTGAAGGATTATGCAAAAAAATTCGGCGTAGGCCCCGGGTGGCTTTTCTTGACCGGCAAGAAGGAAGACATCACGGCGCTGACGAAAAAGCTCGGTCTCTCGCGCACCAGCGACCTGGCCAACCGAGACGGTCATGCCAGCAGCCTGATGCTGGGCCATGAGCCGAGCGGCCAGTGGATGCGCAATTCGGCCGTCGACAATCCGCGCTTCCTGGCCGCCAGCATGAACACCTTCTTCGGCTGGCCGGACCTGGCGGCGGCGCCCAGTTATGCGCAGGCGCTTCCGGTCGACATGGGCCGCGCCCAGATGATGTTCCAGAGCCGCTGCGCTTCCTGCCATACGGTCGGTGGCGGCGACAAGATCGGCCCGGACCTGCAGGGCGTGGTCCAGCGGCGCGATCCGGCCTGGCTGTCGCGCTTCATCCGCGAGCCTGAAAAAGTGCTCGCCGAAGGCGACGCCACGGCGGTCGGGTTGTTCCGGAAGTACAAGCAGGTACGCATGCCGAACCTGCGGCTGGGCGACGAAGAAGTTGCTTCCCTCGTTGCCTATCTCGATGTCGGTGTGAAGGCGCCGGCGTCCCGTGTCGCTGCCGAAGGTCACGAGGCGGCGCATGCGCATCACCAGCATTGAGACGCACCAAGTCGCTTCATCTAACGGCAAGTCACCCTTCGATTGGAATAGTCGTGAAACACCATCCATATCCCTCCCTATTGGTCAGAACGTTACATCCTGGGTTGGGAGCCGTGGCCGCACTTGCCGCGACCATCACGCTCCTCGCTGCCGGCACCGCATCGGCGCAGGTCATCAGTAACCCGCCGCAAATGCCGCAAGGCGTCATCGTTTTCTCGGAACGCGACTTCGCGTCCATCAGCGGTTTCACACCCAATGCCGACTTGTCCATCCAGCTCGTCCGCAAGGATGGCAGCGGCATCGATAGCGTGGTTGGCGATGCCGCCGGGCGCACCGACAACACCGGTTTTGTCGAGGTGAATCACCTGGGTGGCGTGTGCTGGAACACTGTCACGCCCGATATTGTCGCCGCAGATACCGTGCGCGTTACCTACCGTGACACCACGGACAATCGCGCCTCCGTGCCGGCTCTGATTGGTTCGGGCGCAGCAACGACGACGCAAAACATCACGGCGAAAAAAGCGGTCGAGGGAAGAGATGCCTTGGGCAAGCCGGATGGAACCGTGGTGATTACCGGCCGGGCGCTCCAGGGCGATGGCACGCCATCCCTGGTCAACCAGATCGAGGTCCGGATCCTCAACCCCGGATTCATCAATCCTCCGGGCAGCCGCATCGGAAAGCGCGACATCCGGGCCGACAGCGCGGGCGGGCGCATCGATGATGCCGCAGGCAAGCCCATCGGCGGTACCAGCGGAACGCTTGCCTTTGACCCCCTCTACAGCGACAGGAGCAACGTCGGCGCCTACACTGCCGTCTTCAGGGGCCTCAATGATTTCGAGCGGCAACTGGTCGTCGAAGGCGAAACGCGGGTCATGGGGTGGCAACAGACCACGGCGGCAGGCGACCGGCTCGGCTTGACGATTTACGAGGTGGGTCAGTTAGGTGGCCCGGGTTTCGCCGGTTGTCCTCCAGGGCCCAATGGCGTGGTTGCGTCGTCGAGTCCGAATCCACCCGTTCACTACGACCCGGCGATATTGTGGAATGCCGCCAAAACATCCGATCAGTCGTTTCTGAAGAATGTGACCGTGTTTCCCGAACGTGATTTCGTATCGATCGACGGCTTCGCGCCCGACACCGAGCTGCAGGTGGTGGTGCGCAGGGGAACCTCCGGCACGCCGGTAATCGGCACGGCCCGTGGCGTGGTCGGCAGGAGCGGCCTGTTTGAAGTCAACCATCTCGGCGGCGTATGCTGGTCCGGTCAAACGCCGGACATCGGCCCCGATGACTGGATCGATGTGATGCCGGTCGGCTCGGGCGGTGCAGCCCTGGGGCAGACGCAGCGTGTCATCAACGCCAAGGTGACGAAGGCCGCGTTCATCAGCAGTGGCGGCGGCAAAGGTGGCGGTGGAGGCGCAGCCGGTGTGCTGGTCAACGGCACCGCGGTCGACGAGACGGGCGCCCCCCTGCCACTCGGTTTCATGGAACAGCGCATCATCAATCCGGACTTCATTTCCACGCGTATAGGCCGCCGCGACATCAGTGCGACCACCACCGGCGGGCGTGTCGGGCAAACCGTTGCAGTCGGCACCGGCAACCTGGTGCGCACGACCGGCAGCGGCTGGCAGGCCGTCTATACCGGCCTGAACGCCGCCGAGCAGAAAGTGGCGACGGCGGGAGAGAGTCGTGCAATGGCCTGGATGTCGACCAACGGCAACGGCGACCGCTTCGGGTTGACGATCTATGAGTTCGGCCAGGTCAGCGGCCCGGGCTTCGGCGGCTGCCCTGCCACGGGCAGTGCGGCGATCGCGATACCCTGATCAGTGGTCCGGTGGCCGTGGCTTCGGCCCCGGCTACCTGCATCAATGAGGAAAAAATGAAAAGCCCCGCAAGCGATCTTGCGGGGCTTTTTTTCTGGGTGATCAGATCGCAATCGGCGCGGCGATATGCGCATGCGGATCGTAGCCGACGATCTCGAAATCCTCGTAGCGGTAATCGAAGATCGAGTCGGGGCGGCGCTTGATGACCAACTGCGGCAGGGCGCGCGGTGAGCGGGTCAGTTGCAGGCGGGCCTGGTCGAGATGATTCGAATACAGATGCAGGTCGCCGAAGGAATGGACGATGTCGCCCGGCAGCAGGTCGCATTGCTGCGCCAGCATGTGGGTGAGAAAAGCGACGCTGGCGGCGTTGTACGGCACGCCGAGGAAGCAGTCGCCCGAGCGCTGCGTCATCATGCAGCTCAGGCGGCCAGCGGCGACATAGAACTGGTACATCACGTGGCAGGGCGGCAGGGCCATGCGGCCGGCGGCGGCGTTTTCCTGCGGCTTCCTGCTCTCGTCGGGCAGGTAGGCCACGTTCCAGGCATTGATGATGTGGCGCCGGCTGTCGGGATTTTTGCGAATGCCATCGACCAGGGCGGCGATCTGGTCGATCGGCTTGCCGTCGGCACCTTTCCAGGCGCGCCACTGGGCGCCGTACACGGGCCCGAGTTCGCCTTCCGGCGTGGCCCACTCGTTCCAGATCGACACGCCGTTGTCGGTCAGGTACCTGATGTTGGTTGCGCCCTGCAGGAACCACAGCAGTTCATGCAGGATCGACTTGAAGTGCAGCTTCTTGGTCGTCAGCAGCGGAAAGCCGGCAGCGAGATCGTGCCGGTACATGCGGCCGAACACCGACAGCGTGCCGGTGCCGGTGCGGTCGCCCTTCTGCACGCCGTTCTCGAGAATGTCCTGCAGAAGGGCTAGGTATTGTTTGTCCATGCGTGCACCTGTAGGCGGAGGATGAATGTTTTAACGTGCGGCTGCTAGTGCAAGGAAAACTGCAGCGCCGCCAGGCTGGCATACAACCCGCCTTGCGCCACCAGCGATGCATGCGTGCCGCTTTCGACGATGCGCCCGTCTTCCATGACCAGGATGCGGTCGGCCCGCTGCACCGTTGCCAATCGGTGCGCAATGACCAGCGTGGTGCGTCCCACCATCGCCGCTTCCAGTGCGCTTTGCACCAGGCGTTCGGATTCGGCGTCGAGCGCGCTGGTGGCTTCATCGAGCAGCAGCAGCGGCGGGTTCTTCAGCAGCGCGCGCGCAATCGCAATGCGCTGGCGCTGGCCGCCGGACATGCGCACGCCGCGCTCGCCCAAAAAGGATTGATAGCCTTCCGGCAGGCGCTCGATGAATTCATGGGCAGCCGCCAGCGTGGCCGCTGCGATGACTTCGGCATCGGTCGCGTCGGCCCGGCCGTAGCGGATGTTCTCCATCGCGTTGGCCGAAAAGATGATCGTATCCTGCGGCACGATGCCGATCGCCTCGCGCAGCACGTGCAGGTCGAGGGCGCGGATGTCGACGCCGTCGATGGCGATGCGGCCCGACTGCGGATCGTAGAAGCGCAGCAGCAACTGGAACAGCGTCGTCTTGCCGGCGCCGGAAGGCCCGACGATTGCCACCGTCTCGCCGGGGGCGATCTCGACCGTCAGGTGCGACAGGGCGGCCGTGGCCGGTCGCGACGGATAGTGGAAGACGATGTCCTCCAGTACCACCGCCGCACCGGCCGCCGAACGCGGCGGCAGCGCTTGCGGCAGCGCCGGATTGCGGATCGGCGACTCTTCGCCCAGCAGTTCGAGCAGGCGCTCGGTGGCGCCGGCGGCGCGTTGCGCCTCGCCCAGCACTTCCGACAGCGCACCGATGGCGCCGGCCACGATCGCCGCATACAGGATGAACTGGCCCAGTTCGCCGCCGCTCATGCGCCCGGCAATCACCGCATGGGCCCCCAGCCAGAGCACGAAGACGATCGCGCCGAACACCAGCAGGATCGCCACCATCGTCAGGAGCGAACGGGCCCGGATGCGCTGCATGGCGGTGCGAAAGGCGTTTTCCACCGATGCGCCGAAGCGCCGCGCCTCGATCTTTTCGTGCGTGAACGCCTGCACGGTCGGCATGGCATTGAGGATTTCACCGGCCATGGCCGAGGCGTCGGCGATGCGGTCCTGCGAGTCGCGCGAGAGCTTGCGCACGCGCCGGCCGAACAGCACGATCGGCAGCACCACGGCCACCAGTGCCAGCAGGATGATGGCGGTGAGCTTGACGCTGGTGATGAACAGCATCGCCAGGCCGCCGACGAACAGCAGCACGTTGCGCAGCGCCATCGAGATGCTGGTGCCGACCACCGACTGGATCAGCGTCGTGTCAGTGGTCAGGCGCGACAGCACTTCGCCGCTCTGCGTGGTTTCGAAAAATTGCGGGCTTTGCGTTACCACGTGCGCATACACGGCGCTGCGGATGTCTGCGGTGACCCGCTCGCCCAGCCAGGAGACCATGTAGAAGCGCGCGGCAGTGGCCACCGCCAGCACGCAGGCAACACCGAAAAGCGCAATGAAATACAGGTCCACGTGCGTCGTGCTCTTCGAGCCGGCGGCACCGAAGCCGAGATCGATCATCTGCTTGAAGGCATAGGGAATCGCCAGCGTGGCGCTGGCGGCCACCACCAGCGCAATGGCGGCGAGCAGGAACTGTCGCTTGTAGGGCGACAGGAACGGCAGCAGGCCGGCGAGGGTCGCCAGGCTGGTCTTCTTGGAAGCGGGTGCGGTAATCGTGGTCATAACTTTAAAGGTTTTACGTAGCCGGTCAGTTCGAGGTAGCCACGCCCGACCGGGCGGCCGTCGCGGGTGATGCGCACCGCACCTTCCCAATACACGGCGCCGGTCGATTGGCGGGAATCGAGTTCCTGATCGTCCTGCAGGGGTGTCAGTTGCCAGGTCAGCTGCCCGGCCTGGATTTGCGTGGCAACCGGATAGACGGCATCGGTATGCGGCGAGCGCCAGCTGCGCAGGGTCGAAAAGCGCACCTGTTCTGGCGTAAATTGCGTGATTCTACCCGATGCATCCCGCAGCGCGGCATGCGACCACAGCACGCCGCCCTTGTCGTCGCGAATCCGGAAGGCCATCAGGGCGCCGCCGTCGTCCAGATTGGCACCCAGCCAGTCCCAGCCGGCCGCATCCGGATCGAGATAGCTGCTCGACCATTCATGATCGAGCCAGGCGCTGCCGGTAACCGTTGCCGCCTTGCCGCCACGGGTGATGCTGCCGCTCACCGCCAGGTGCGGCTCGCTGTAGTAATAACTGGCCTGGATCGGCTTCGGCCCCTTCTTCGATATGCCGTGGTCGCCCTGCAGCATCGGCGCCTGGGTCGGCGCAAGGCGCAGGTCGAGCGCGAAGTCCCTTGCGGCCACGCCGGCCTTGTAGCTGCCGTCCGCCTGGCGCTGAAAGGTCCAGTTGTCCAGCCGGACATCGGTATTGCCCACCTTTGCGTAGGCGATGCCAAAACCTTCCCGCGCCGCCTTCTGGTCGTGCTGCAGCTTGCCTGCCGCCGGGTCGGACAATGCGGCATGGGCGATGATGAGCTGCTTCGGCGCGAACCGGCTCGGGTTGGCCGCGTCATGGCCGGTGGCCGAGCGGAAGAAAGTGATCTGGAAGCCGAGCGGCTTGCCGTCCGATGTGCTCAGCCAGCCGGTCGCATACCACCACTCGGTACGAAAGGCCGGATGGGCGCCGAAGTCCTGCGGCAGGCTGGGCGGCTGCCCCGGCACGACTTCGGCAGCCGCTGGCGCAGCCGCGCTTGCCGGCGGTGCCGGCAGCAGTGCGGCCAGGGGGATGACCATTGCCGTGGCCAGTATTGCAGCGCGTACTGCAGCCTTTACTGCAGCCTGTACTGCAGCCGATAGTGAAGGCGATAGTGAAGCCGATAGTGAAGCCGGTACTGCAGCCGGTACTGCAGTCGGTGCTGAAGCCGGTACTCGCGTCAAGAAATGTCGCATCATGATCTTGCCCATTGGTGGTATTCGCACACGGTGGTCATCACCAGTCTTCCCGTACCCCACGCAAGGCGCTGCCGGAGACCGCCACCCGGCCCGACACGAGCGCCGTCAGTGCCGCCGACACCAGCAGCACCGCTGCGACGCTCAGCAGCCCCAGCCACGGCACATGCAATTGCATGGTCCAGTGAAACGATTGCGGATTGACGATGAATACCAGAATCAGGCTGATGCAAAAACCGATGGCAAAGCCGGCGGCAATGCCGATTGCAGCGAGCATGCCGCCTTCGGCCGCCAGCAGCAGCAGGATCTGCCGGCGCGTCACGCCAATATGACGCAGCATGCCGAATTCACGCGCGCGCGCCAGTGTCTGCGCCGAGAACGTCGCCGCCACGCCAAAGAGACCAATGATGATCGCCACGGCTTCGAGCAGGTAGGTGACGGCAAAGCTGCGGTCGAAGATCTTCAGGCTGATGGCGCGGATTTCACCCGGTTCGGCGAAGGTCAGCAAGGCGCCGAAGGGCAGGGCGCGCAGCGCAGTCGTTACCTGCGTGCTGGTCGCCCCCGGTTGCAGGCGCAGCGCGGCGTCGTTGATGTCGAGGTCGCCGGTCAGCGCCTGATAGTCGGCCAGCCGCATCTGCAGCGAGCCGGACTGGCGCGCATAGTCGCGCCAGATGCCGGCGATGACGAAGCGCTGCATGTGCGCGCCGATCGGCAGCGTGACCACCTTGCCCGGCGCATAGCCGTACAGGTCGACCATTGCTTCGGACGCCCAGGCCGGCAGCGCGTTGTTGGTCGTCAACGCCGCCTGCAGGGCCGCGGGCGCGAGCACCGCCTGCGTCATCGGCAAGGCGCGTCCCGGATCGGCCATGTCGATCGCGCGCGCGATCAGGGTCACCGACGGCCGGGCGACATCGAGCGTCAGCGGCGACACGCGCAGGAAATCCGCCTGCGCCACGCCGGGTGCCGCCGCGATCGCACGCTGCTCGGCCGGCTTCAGGGCGCCGGTGTCGCCGCTTGTCGCCGAGCGCACGTACAGGTCCGCCGACAAAATATGTTCGAGCCAGTCGTCGACCGATACCCGGAAACTGCCGACCATGATTGCCATGGCCACCATCAGCGAAAAGCTCGACAGCACGCCACCGAGCGCAATCGACGCCTGGTTCGGCGCATTGGCCAGCCGTCCCAGGCCGAGCGTCGGCAAGGCGCCACCCAGGCGCGCCGGCCAGTGTCGCGCCAGCGCCGAAAACACCAGCGCGGCCAGGCGCGGCATCAGGGCAATGCCGCCGATTAAAATCAGCGCCACGGCGAAGTAGCCGAACAGCGGCAGGTTCAGTACCGGCGGCGCCTGCGTCATCAGCGCACCGACGCCCAGGCAGGCCAGGCCGGGCCAGGGTCGCCCCAGCTTCGACAGCGCCGTGTCTTCGCTGCCGGCTTTCAAGGCAGGCGCCAGCGGCGCGCTGGCCGCTTCCCATGCCGGCGCCAGGCTGCCCAGCACCGCGATGCCGCTGCCGAGCAGGAAAAAGATCAGCGCCGACACCGGGTCGAACTGCACGCTCGGCTGCACCCCCGGAAAATAGCCGCCACCGAGGTCGCCACCAAAAAAATACAGCGCCGTCGCCGCCATGGCGTAGCCACCCGCGAGACCAAGCAGCGCACCGGCAACACCCAGCAGGCCGCCCTCGGTCAGTATCTGCGCCAGCAATTGCTGCCGCGTGACGCCCACCACGCGCAAGAGCGCCAGTTGCGGCCGGCGCCGGATCACCGACAGCGCCTGCGTGGAAAACACCAGGAAGGCGCCGGTAAACAGGGCGACCAGCGCCAGCACGTTGAGGTTGACCCGGTAGGCGCGCGACATGTTGTCGGTGCGCGCTTCCTGGTCCGCCAGTTCGGTCACCACGACCGCTGCCCCCAGCAAGGCCGGCAAGTCCTTGCGAAAGCGCGCCCGGTCGACGCCGCGCAACAGTTTCAGGTCCACCCAGGACAGCTTGCCAAGCCGCTCGAAGCGCCATTGCAGCGCGCCGATGTCCATGACCCCCAGGCGCTGGCCGGGCCGGCTGCGCACCAGGCCGCCGGCCACGCGCAGCGTCACCGCCCGGGTGCCGGCGCGCAGCGTCAGGTTCTCGCCTGCCTTGACCTTCAGCCACGTCATGGCCGCCGGCGAGAGGAAGATCGCATCATCTGCCAGCGTGTCGAAGCGCCGGTCGTCGGCTGCCACGCCGATCAGGTCGGGCGCAATCTGCCCCGCCTGGAACACATCGATGCCCAGCACCTTCAGCGCGTTTTTCTCGCCCGGCACGACCGCGTCGACTTCGACCACGGGGCTGGCCAGCGCCACGCCGGGCGTGCTGCGCAGGCGGGCATACAGGGCTTCGTCGAAGCCGGACTGCACGCCGCGCACCTGCAGGTCGGACTGGCCGGACAGGCTTTTCACGGCGGCCGAGAATTCGTTGAAGGCGGCGCCGTTGATGAGGTCGATGGCAAAGCCCAGCGCCACGCCGAGCGCAATGGCGGCAATCGCCACCAGCGCGCGCAGCGGATGGGCGCGCCACTCGCCGGCCAGCAGCCAGCGCGACAGCAGGCGCAGGGGCCTCTTCATGTGGCTGGCGCCGGATGCAGGCCGGCGCGCGTCAGGATCAGGATGCGGTCGGCCATGGCGGCGGCGGCCTGCGAATGCGTGACCATCAGCGCCGAGGCGCCGGTGGCCTTCAATTCCGCCCGCAGCAGCAGCAGCACCTCGTGCGCGGTCTCGGGGTCGAGATTGCCGGTCGGCTCGTCTGCCAGCACCAGCGCCGGCCGGTGCACCAGCGCCCGCGCGATCGCCACCCGTTGCAGTTCGCCGCCCGACAACTGGCGCGGAAAATCATTGCCGCGTCCAGCCAGGCCAACGGCGTCGAGCATCTCGGCGGCGCGTTCGACACCGCTGGCGTTGAGCAGCAGCGGCAGTGCAACGTTCTGCAGGAGAGTGAGGTGCGGCAGCACGTGAAAGGCCTGGAAGATGAAACCGAAATGGCTGCGTCGCAGGCGTGTGGCGGCGTCGTCGTCCAGGCCGGCGATGTCGACGCCGTCGATCATGATCGCACCGCTGTCGGCCGTGTCGAGGCCGGCGATCAGGTTCAGCAGCGTCGACTTGCCCACGCCCGAGTCGCCCATGATCGCCACGAATTCGCCGGCGCCCAGCGTGTAGTCGAGGTCGGTCAGCACGCGGCGGCCATTTGCATATCCCTTGTTCAGCTTGCGCAGTTCGAGCATCCGGATTCCCGTTGACGGTGGTGTTGAAGCGATCTAGCCGGTCATGACCCGGCGCATCCAGAAGCTCACCGCATCGACGCCCGCCACCAGCAGCAGCATGGCCAGGATGACGGTGGCTGCCTGCTGCATCTGGAACAGCGACAGGTGATATTTCAGCATCTGGCCGAGGCCGCCGGCGCCGACCACGCCAAGGATCGCGGCGGCGCGGATGTTGTTTTCCCAGCGATAGAGCGTATACGACAGCATCTGCGGCACGGTCTGCGGCAAGGTCGCATAAAGAAAGGCCGCCATCGGCTGCACGCCGTTGTTGCGCAGCGCCGCTTCCGGCAGCGGCGAGCCGTTTTCCAGCGCATCGGCAAACAGCCGGCCGAGTACGCCGGTGGTGTGCGCGGCCAGGGCGAGCGTGCCGGCAAACGGGCCCAGCCCGGCGGTGATCAAAAGGATCGACGCCCACACCAGTTCCGGTATCGCCCGCTGCACGTTGAGGATGCTGCGCACCGCGGCACGTGCCGGATTGCCGAAGCGCCCGCTGGCCGGCAGCGCCAGGAACATGCCCAGCACCGCGGCAATCGCCGTACCCAGCGCCGACATCGACAGGGTTTCGAGGGTGGCAAAGGCCGTCTTGCGCAAAAAGCCGCTCGAAAGATCCGGCGGCGCGAAGCCGCGCAAAAATTCGACCGTGGTGCGCACGGCATCGGCGCTGAAGAAGTCGCGCAGCTTCCAGGGCAGGCCGGCAAAGCTGGCCACGATCAGCAGCAACAGGCCCAGCAGCAGGCAAACGGTCGACCAGCGCAGCGCCGGCGCCGGCGGCAAGGTTTGCGCGCCGTCCCGCACGGCTTCCGGCGTTCCTGCGCGCGGCGGGCCGGCCTGGGGCGCATTGCGTGCTTCGCCCGCTTTGCTCATGCCAGGCGCCTTCGCAAGAGTTTGCTGACCAGGTCGGCGCCCGCCACCAGCAACACGAAGATGATCAGCATCGTCGAGACCTCGCCGCCGGCCAGCATCTTCATCGATTCGTCGAGCCGTTGGCCGAGTCCGCCGGCGCCCACGAACCCCATGACGACCGAGCCGCGAATCGCGCATTCCCAGCGATAGACGGTATACGACACCAGTTCGGAGGCGGCTTCCGGCAACGCGCCGTAGAGCAGGGCGGCCAGCCGGCCGCAGCCGTTTTTGAGCAACGTGTCGGTGGCATGCGCATCGGACGACTCGAGGATTTCGGCGTAGACCTTGCCCAGCATGCCGCAGTAAGTCAGGGCAATGGCCAGCACGCCGGCAGTCGGCCCCAGGCCGATCACCCGCACGAACAGCAGCGCCCACACCAGCTCCGGCACGCTGCGCAAGAGGATCAGCAGCCAGCGCGTTGCCTGGCGCAGCAGCAGCGGCAACCGGTCCATGCGCCCGCTGCCCAGGCGCGACACCGACAGCCGTTCGGTCACGATCAGCGTCATCGGTATGGCGCCCAGGAGCGCGAGCGTCATGCCGGCGCTGGCCATGGCAACGGTCTGCCAGGTGGCTTCCAGGGCGATCAGCAGGAACTCGCGGGAATGCGCCGGCGGCACGAAGCCGGCCAGGAACATGCCGGTTGCGCGCAGGCTTTGCGCATCGAACAGCGTCCACGGCTTGAACTCGCTTGCCACCAGCATCGGCCAGAGAACGACCGCTGCCAGCAGGGTCATGACGACCCGCGTGCGCCAGGCCGGGTCGGGCGGCGCGACGTTGCCGATGCGACCGGTTGCGCCGGCAGTCATGGCGTCGGGCATGCTGCGCGCCTCAGCAACGCGGTGCGACCACGACGGTCGGTATTGCCGGCGCCGCCATCGCCGGCGCGGGCGGCGCAAGCGGATCGGAGTCGCGGTTGTGATACAGCGCCTCGATCATGGCATCGGTCACCGCTTCGCGCGCCAGGTCGAAGACGATGCGGCCGTCGCGCAGGCCGACGATGCGGGCAAAGCGGGCGCGGGCGAGCTCGACCTGGTGCAGGCTGCAGATCAGGGTCGCATTGCGCAGTCGCGCCTCGTCCTGCAAGACCTTGAGCGTCTGCAGCGCCAGCGTCGGGTCGAGCGCCGAGAGCGGCTCGTCGACCAGGAACAGGCGCGCATCCGATATCAACAGGCGCGCCATGCCGCAGCGCTGGCGCTCGCCGCCGGAGAGCCGGTCGACCCGGGCATACAGTTTGTGCTGCAGGTTGAAGCGTGACAGGGCATCGAACGCCGCCTGCGGATCGGCCGGGCGCAGCAGCGAAACCACGGCGCGCCACAGGCTCCAGCGCGGCAGGCGTCCCGCCAGCACGGCGCTGACCACGCGCTGGCGCGGCGGCAGCGGCGGCGTCTGCGGCGCCAGGAACAGTTGTCCGCGCAGGCGGTGCCGCACCGTGCTCGACTGCGACCACGGCACGCCGCCGAAGGCGCGCAGCACGCCGGCGGTGGGTTCCTGGGCGAGGGCAATCGTGTGCAGCAGCGTCGTCTTGCCGGCGCCCGAGGGGCCGATCAGCGCCAGCTGCTCGCCTTGCGCCACCTGCAGGCTCAGTTCCGCAAGCGCCGGCGCAGTGCTGCCGGGGTGCCGGACCGAAAGCATGTCGAGATGGATTGTCATGAAGGATGCTGCTGCTCTGGTGCAGGACCGGCTGCCGGCAGGAACCGGCAGCACGAGCCTGCAACCGCTTACTTCAGCAGACCGGCATTGTGTGCGGCGGCTTCGATGGCCGTATAGTTTTCAGCCCTGGTGGGAATGAAACGCGTGGCCCGCTGCAATTCCAGGATTTCCTTGCCCTGCGGGTCGTTGCGGTTCAGGGCGAGGAACGCCTCGGTGAGCTTTTGCCGGGTCACCGGATTCATGTCGCTGCGCACGCTCCAGTTGTAATCGTAATAGCCGGGCGTGGTGTAGAACACGTGCACCAGGCTGGTGTCGACCTTCGATTGCGCCAGCAGCTTTTCCCAGACCGAGATGTTCAGTGC
>JANXSS010000177.1 GCA_025356535.1 Herminiimonas sp. | reverse complement strand
GTCATGCCGAAGCGGCCCTGGTGGCGGCCGATGCGAGCATGAAGCATTCGCCGATCAAGCGCCTGTACGCCATCGGCCTCCACGAGATCAGCCGGCGCTTCGATGCACTGACTGCCGCCGGCCGCCCGCATGCCCTGAGCGCCACCGGAATCGATGCGATCCGGGCCTCGCTGGAGGCGACCATGCTGCGCGAGAACCAGAAGCTCAACAGCGGCATCGTGCTGCTGACGATCGCAATCGCCGGCGGCCCGTTTCTCGGCCTGCTGGGCACCGTGGTCGGCGTCATGATCACCTTTGCCGCAATTGCCGCCGCCGGCGACGTCAATGTCAACGCCATCGCGCCCGGCATCGCGGCCGCGCTGGTGGCCACGGTGGCCGGCCTGGTGGTGGCGATCCCGGCGCTGTTCGGCTACAACTGGCTGGCCAGTCAGATCAAGAATGCCACCGGCGACACCAGCGTGTTCGTCGATGAATTCCTGACCCGCTCGGCCGAAGTCTACACGCACTGAACGGCGCCTCCCCATGCAGATCCAGGAAGACAATGCACCGTTCGACGACATCAACGTCACGCCGATGCTCGATCTGGCCTACGTGCTGCTGGTGATCTTCATCATCATGACGACCGCGTCGGTGCAGGGCGTCAAGGTCAAGCTGCCCAAGGCGAAGATGACCGCCAGCATGGCCAAGGCGCACCTGAAGGCGGTGACGATCTCGGAAAACGGCGACTTCTTCCTCGATGCGTATCCGATGACGCTGGAGCAGCTCGGTCTTCGCCTGGCCGACCTCAAGCGCATCAATCCGGCGCAGTCGATGGTCATCAAGGGTGACGCCCACACCCAGTACGCAAAGATCATGCAGGTCATGGAAGCGATGAAGAAAGCCGACATCACCGATATCGGCTTGGTCACCAGCAAGGCCGCAGGTTAGCCGGCACACCGGGAAAAACATGAAAGCCCAGGAAGAAACCAAGCCCTACGACACCATCAACGTCACGCCCATGCTGGACTTGGCCTACGTACTGCTGGTGATCTTCATCGTCATGACGACCGCCTCGGTGCAGGGCCTGAAGATCGACCTGCCAAAGCCGAGCAACAAGCCCAACAAGAGCGAACACAAGGAAACCAGGATCGTGCAGATCCAGGCCGACGGCAGCCTGCTGTTGAATGGTGCAGCCATCTCGCTGGCCGACCTGGAGTCGCGCCTGGCGGCGATGCATGCGCGCGAGCCCGACATGCCGGTGGTGATCAAGGGCGATCCGCAGGCGCACTACGAGCAGGTCATCGGCATCATCGACCTGGCCGGCCGGCTCAACATTGCCAACGTCGGGCTGGTGACGGCCAGGATCGGAACCTGACTTGGACGCCGAACCGGCAGTACCCGGCCGCCGCAACAAGATAGTGCTCATCGGCGTGCTGGTGGTGGCCGCACTGGCGCTGCTGGCCTGCGGCATCTACAAGCTGAGCAGCCAGAAATCGGGGCCGAAGCAGAAGGCGCCGAAGATCACGCTGCTGGTGCCGCCGCAACCGCCACCGCCGCCGCCGCCGCCGCCGAAATTCGAGAAAAAACCGGAGCCGCCAAAAGAGCAGAAGGAAATGAAGGTCAATCAGCCGGTTGAAAAGAAGGCCGAACCGCAGGCGTCGCCGGAACTGAAAATGGACGGGCCGGCAGGCGACGGGCCGAGCAATTTCGCCGCCGGCGCCATCACTAGCGAAGACCTGAGCAAGGTCGGCACCGGCAAGGGTGGCGCCGAAAAAGCCGGCATGTTCAATCCGTACACGAACTATGGCGGCCTTCTCAAGGGCGAACTGCAACGCTACCTCAACAAGAGCCTGGCCAGAAACGACAGCCTGCGGCGGCGCCAGTTCAGTTTCGACGTACACGTCTGGGTCGATGGCGCCGGCATGATCAAGCGCTTCGAGCTGGTCAACGGCTCCCGCGACAACGAGGCCGACGAGGCGGTGCGCGCCGCCATGGCCGCCTTGCCGGGCTTCTCGCAGCCGCCACCGGCGAACATGCCGGAACCGATCCGCCTGCGCGTCAACACGCGGGGGTAGCGCGCCGCGCGCCGTGCTGGCCCCGGGCGATGGCGCGCCGGCCCGGTCGATGCCGGCGCGCGCCACCTCGATCCGGTCGGATTGCCGCTTCCGGCGCACGCAGACGACGTCTTTTACGCCAAATGACGCCGTTCGGCCCGCGCATCGCCGGACGATTGCACACCTTTCTTTTTGATTGGCGGTGATTTTCATGTTTATTGCGAGCAAACTGGCGTAACAAGACCAAAGCGGCAAAAAATATAAAAGATTTGCGCCGCCGTAGCAGTTTTCAGGCCGATTGCTGACGACGACGCGATTGCGGTCCGCGTCGTCGCATCCGGCCCATGCCGACATTTATGTGAAGGAAAGTACCTGGATGAATACCGTCGCGCCTGCGCGTAATGACTGGACGATAGCCAATTGCGACAATGAACCGGTGCAGACACCGGGTTGCGTGCAGTCGCATGGCGTGCTGCTGGTATTGCGACGCCAGGATCTGCGCATCAGGCAGGTGACCGACAACGCGGCAGCCGTGCTGGGACAATCAGCCGAGCAACTCCAGGGCCATGGCATCGAGGCGATCATCGGCGCGGACGGGCAATGCGCACTGCTTGAATTGCTGCACAAGGAAACGGCCGATTGCAACCCGCTGCATCTGATGACGTTGCCCGGCCCGCAGGCCGGCGCACCCGGGCTCGATGTCGTCGTGCACACACTGGACGGCACCGTCGTCGTCGAAATCGAACCGGCCTGCAGTGCCGAGGCTGCCATGCCGGACCATTACGCGCAGATCAAAAAGGCGGTATCGCGCTTGCAGACGGTCGATTGCCTGCAGCAGTTCTGCGAAGTCGCTGCCGCGGAACTCCGCGAGATCACGGGCCTGGACCGCGTGATGGTCTACCGCTTTCACACCGATGGCCATGGCGAGGTGCTGGCCGAAAGCAGGCGCGCCGACCTGCCTTCATGGCACGGCCTGCACTATCCGGCGCAGGACATCCCCGTGCCCGTGCGTGAAATCTTCATGAAGACCTGGATCCGCCCGGTGGTCGACATTGCCGACACGCTGGCAAACCTCGTGCCCCTGCTGAACCCGGATACCGGCGCGCCCCTGAACATGACGCACTGCGCCTTGCGGGGCGTAGCGAGCGTGCACACTGAATACCTTCGCAACATGGGCGTGACGGCGACGCTGACGATGGCCATTCGCAGCAGCGGCCGCCTGTGGGGCCTGATCGCCTGCCATCATTACGCCGGGCCAATGCACTTCACGCATCACGGCCGCGCGGCATGCGAATTCCTGGCGCAGGTGGTGTCGCTGCAACTCCATGCAGTCGAAAACAACGAACATCGCACCTACCGGCTCAAGATCGACGGCGTGCATCGGGCATTGATCGCAACCACCGCCCGCGAAGGCGGCCTGGTCAACCTGATCGACGGTACGCTGTCGCTGCTCGACGGCATCGACGCCGATGGCGCCGCACTGTTCTACCTGGACCGCTGGTGGTGCATCGGAAACACGCCGACCGAAGATGAACTCGACACGTTGGGTCACTGGCTAACCTCCACCGTCCTGGCCGGCAGCGCGCATCCGCTCTACGCGACGGATCGGCTGACCCAGGTCTATCCACCGGCCGTGGCGTTTGCCAGCGCCGTGCGCGGCTTGCTGGCGGTGCCGGTTTCGCCCGATGGACACGATCCGCTGCTGTGGTTTCGTCCCGAAACCGTCCATACCGTCAGCTGGGG
>JANXSS010000175.1 GCA_025356535.1 Herminiimonas sp. | reverse complement strand
GCGCTTGAATTCGGCACTGGCGTCGCCGCCGCAGACTTCTTTTTTCAGCATCGGATGCATGATGCACTTGAATTTGTTGATCGTCAGCAGCACCGGCTTGGTCACGCCGAGCAGGGTCAGCTCGCCATTGACCGCAACCGGCTTGTCGCCATCAAACTTGAACGACTTTGCCTTGTAGGTGATGGTCGGATATTTTTCGACATTGAACATGTCGGCGCCGCGGGCATGCTCGTTCATCTTTGCATGGCCGAAATCGATCGATGCTGCATCGATGGCAATGTCGAGCGAGCCGGTCTTTGCCGCCTGGTCGAGCATCACGGTGCCGCTGGTCTTGGTGAACTTGCCGCGCCAGAACGACACGCCCATGTGATCGGCTTCGAAGCTCGGATAGGTATGGCCCGGGTCGATCGTGTAGGTGTCGGCAAATGCAAAGCTGGTGACGGTTGCAAGCAGGGCGATCAGCAGGCGGGAAAATTTCATGGATGATTCCTTGTATAAAAAATCGATGCGGCAGTCAGGCCGGACAAACTCGACAGGACAGTCCGCCGCGATGCAAAAGGGTTGCGCTCCTGCTTCTGCATGCTCAGGAGGCAACCACGTGGAACTTGATGATCACTTCATCGGCAACGACGCTGGTGTCTTTCCATTCGCCTTCGCCGATGCCGTAGACCAGGCGCTTGATCGGCAGGGCGCCGTCGAAGACCTGGCGCCCGCCGTCCTGTTTCACCGTCAGCGGAAAGCTCACCTCGGTCGTCTTGCCCTTGATGGTGAGCTTGCCGGAGACGGTCAGCCGGCCGGCCGGGCCCGGCATGGGCACGATTGCGCTCGAGACGAAAGTGGCCTTTGGAAACTGGGCGGCGTTGAACCACTCCTTCTTCAGCACTTCCTTGTTGTAGTCGGGGTCGCCGAGGTCGAAGCTGGGCACGTCGATTTCAACGAATGCTTTTGCCGCGGCCGCCTTGCCGGAGTCGTAATCGATCTGCGCGGTGAACTTCCGGAATTTCGCTTCGACCGGAACGTTCAGCTGCTTGAAGGTGGCGCTCACGCTGCTGGCGGCCGGATCGGTTTTCAGCACGGCGTCGGCAATGCCGGGCAGCAGGAGAGCCAGCGCGGCAGCACCGATGAGCACATTGCGAACGGGTGTTGTCAGAGCCGTTGAAACGACGAGCAGGCGGTTTTTCATTGGTTTCCTCGGATGAGCTTGCGACCGGGCAGCATGCGTTGCAGGATGCCGTCGCGGTCGATCAGTTGATGCTTCAGTGCGCCGGCGACATGCAGGCAGAAGCCGGCCAGCAGGGTGACGTTGAGCCAGTAATGCACCTGTTTCAGGATTGGCTTCCATTCCGGATTCGGATCGATCAGCACCGGCATCGGCAGGATGCCAAGGTACACCACCGGCACGCCTGCTGCCAGGCTGTAGAAATAGCCTGAGACCGGCACGGCGAAAATCAGGAAATACAGCAGGCCGTGGACGATGCCGGCAGCCGCATGCTGCCAGCCGCGCATGCTGGCCGGATAAGGCGGCGCCGGATGCGACAGCCGCCAGAGCGCCCGCACGCAGGCCAGTGCGAACACCGTGATGCCGATCCATTTGTGATAGGAGAAATAACGCAGCTTGGTCGGCGTCAGGCCGGGAATGTCGACCATCGTCACGCCCAGCGAAAAGCCGGCGATGATCAGCAGGGCGACCAGCCAGTGCAGCAGCATTGCGGTCTTGGTATATCGTTGCATGGCGCTAATATATAGTTCGCATTAGAACGAATATAACGCAAATCCGGCAGGCCTGCGCGCAACGAATGCAACGCCGTCCCTGCCAGCGACTCCAGGCCCGGGCTCCGGCTCGCCCTTGCTGGCGTCGACGCCGGGGCCGCGCAGCTAGATCGCCTGCGCCAGCGTTGCCGCGTAGCCGAGGTAGTTCGCCGGCGTCAGCGCCAGCAGGCCATCCTTTGCCGCCTGCGGAATCGCCAGGCCGGCGATGAACTGCTGCAGCGCCTCTTTCGAGATGCCCTTGCCGCGGGTCAGGTCCTTCAACTGCTCGTAGGGATTCTCGATGCCATAGCGGCGCATCACCGTCTGCACCGGTTCGGCCAGCACTTCCCAGCTCTGCTCCAGGTCTTCGGCCATGCGAGCCGGATTGACTTCGAGCTTGTTGAGGCCGCGCAGGCAGCTGTCGTAGGCCAGCAGCGTGTAG
This sequence comes from Herminiimonas sp., assembly GCA_025356535.1. Taxonomy (GTDB): domain Bacteria; phylum Pseudomonadota; class Gammaproteobacteria; order Burkholderiales; family Burkholderiaceae_D; genus JANXSS01. Next base: position 5,205 of record JANXSS010000175.1, on the reverse strand, counting down.
CCGAAGCCCACGCCGATGTTGCGCAGGACGGTCGAGTCGGTCAGGTCGCGCTGCCAGCGCGAGACCGGCAGTTTTTCCGCCATGTGCTTGAGAACTGCATTGGCCATGCCGAGATTGCCCTCGGAATTTTCGAAGTCGATCGGATTGACCTTGTGCGGCATTGTCGAGGAGCCGATCTCGCCGGCCTTGGTCGACTGCTTGAAGTAGCCCAGCGAGATGTAGCCCCAGATGTCGCGGTTCAGGTCGATCAGGATGGTGTTGGCGCGGGCGATGGCGTCGAACAGCTCGGCCATGTAGTCGTGCGGCTCGATCTGGATGGTGTAGGGGTTGAAGCGCAGACCAAGCCGCTCCTCGATGACTTTTTTCGAGAATGCCTGCCAGTCGACGTCGGGATAGGCCGACAGGTGGGCATTGTAGTTGCCGACCGCGCCGTTCATCTTGGCCAGGATCTCGACGGCGCCGATGCGCCCGGCGGCGCGCTGCAGGCGCGCCACCACGTTTGCCATTTCCTTGCCGAGTGTCGTCGGGCTGGCCGACTGGCCGTGGGTGCGCGACATCATCGGCTGGTCTGCATTGGCATGCGCCAGCGCCGTCAGGCGCGCGATCAGCACCTGCAATGCCGGCTGCAGGACGGTGTCGCGCGCCGCTTTCAACATCATGCCGTGCGAGGTGTTGTTGATGTCTTCCGAGGTGCAGGCGAAGTGGATGAATTCGGACGCGGCCAACAGTTCCGGCACATCCTTTACCTGTTCCTTCAACCAGTATTCGACCGCTTTCACGTCGTGATTGGTGACGGCCTCGATTGCCTTGATGCGCTCGGCGTCGGCGTCTGTAAAGTCAGCGGCGAGCCGGTCCAGCAGGGCAGCCGCACTGGCCGAGAACGGCTTGATCTCGGCAAAGCCGGCGGCGGCCAGCGCCTGCAGCCAGGCGATCTCGACCTTGACGCGGTGATGCATGAAACCGGCTTCCGAGAGCAGCGGGCGCAGCTTGTCGGTGCGGGAGGCGTAGCGACCGTCGAGCGGCGACAGGGCGGAGAGGGTGGTGATCGGCATGATGGGAGGCTGGCGAAAAAGGAAGGGAAAATGACGGTCGATTGTCTGGCGCGGTGCGCTGTCCGGCCAATCGGCAAAGCGGTGCAGCAGGGCGAGGCGCAATTCTACCACCGGCGACCGGTGACGAAACCGCCACGGCTGCACGCCTGCAGACCGGTCGAATGGCAAAAAATGCATGCTGGCGATGCTATAATCGGACGATTCCCTCCCTCAAAGCCTCCATGAAACTGATCGGTTCCCTCGCCAGCCCGTATGTGCGAAAAGTGCGCATCGCGATGGCCGAAAAAAAGCTCGACTACGATTTCGTCCTCGACAATGTCTGGGCTGCCGACACGGCCATCCAGCAATCCAATCCGCTTGGCAAGGTGCCGTGCCTGATCATGGAAGATGGCGGCGCGATGTTCGATTCGCGTGTCATCGTCGAATATCTCGATACGCTCACGCCGGTCTGCAAGCTCATCCCGGTGCAGGGCCGCGAGCGGGCTGAAGTCAAGTGCTGGGAGGCGCTGGCCGATGGCGTGGTCGATGCAGCCATCCTGGTACGGCTTGAAAAGACCTTTCGCGAAGCGGAGCACCAGAGCGCCGCCTGGACCGAACGCCAGATGAGCAAGGTGCATGCGGGCCTCAAAGCCATGTCGACTGGTCTGGCCGAAACACCGTACTGCGCCGGCAATCACTATACGCTGTCGGATGTCGCCGTCGGTTGCACGCTGGGCTGGGTCGGTTTCCGCTTTCCGGAAATCGACTGGCGCGGCGACTATCCGAACCTGGCGAAACTGTTCGACAAGCTCTCCGAGCGGCCATCGTTTCGCGACACGGCGCCGCAGTAACCGGCAACTTTTTTCGGTGACAGAAAACCGGCGCTGCGGCGCCGGTTTTTTTTGGGCGCACGTTTGCCGCTCCCGAACGCGCAACGGCGCGGAACTTTGGGTGTGTCGACGGATCAACGGGAAAATGCTGCGGCAAAACCAGGCAGTCCGTAACATCCGGAATACCCGCACCATGCAGGCCCCATGCAGGCCCTATTAACCCGAACAAGGCCATTCGTGAACCCTTCACACCATCCTGCAAAACGCGTCGCCGGCGCCGTGCTCGCCTGTCTTCTGGCAGTCGCCTGCGGCAAGCAGCCCGGTGCCGACGCGCGCTCGGCAGGCGCAACGACGAGCGGCCCGGGCCTGGGCGGCACCAACCAGGGCAGTCCCGGCATCACGCCACTTGGCACTGCAGGCGGCGGCAGCACGTCGGGCGGCAACGGCGCAGGCACCGGCGCGCAATCGAGCGGCCCGGCATCGACGCCGGCTGGCCGCGAAACCTCGACGCTGTCGGGCGCCGGCACGTCAAACCCCGGTCCGGGCGGCAGCGGCATGGCCGGCCCTGCACTGACCGGCTCGGGCGCTGCAATCGCGCCGGGCGCCGACAGCGTGAAAAACAGTGCCTCCGGCGCCAGGACAGCGGGCGGAGGCATTCCGAATGCGCCGGGAATGGCAGCCGGCCCGAATGGCAGGCGCAGCACTTCCGAGGGAAGTCCAGGCTCCCAGCGCTGAGCCGTGGTTTTGTGCATTACAAGGCGGCGGAACTTAATCGTATTGAGTTTGATTGGTTTCAATTGATGCCAAATGAAATGGCCATAAAAACAGCGGCGTCCCACGGTTCTGCTGAACTTCCGTGATCTGAAGGTTCTAATTGCCTCACCGCCGGTGTGGGAGATGGTGCAAGGACAGACTTTTTGACGTCTGACACGCCGTCGCCTTTTCAGGATTATCACGGAGACTTTCATGAAAAAAGTATTGATCGTTGCATTGCTGTCGGCATTGGGAAGCATCGGGGCTGCCCACGCCCAGGGCGGTACGGGTAGTGGCGGCAGCGGCGGCACTGGCGCCAGCGATAGCAGTGGTGCAAGCGGCAGCAGTGGCACGGCGACAGGCACGGGCAGCGCCGGATCAAGCAGTGGCAAGGGTTCGAGCAGCGGTACCGGCACGATGGGTGACTCCGGCACCGGTGCGTCTTCCGGCAGTGTCGGCGGCGCTGGCAGCAACAGCGGCATGTCCGGCAGCAGCAGCTCCGGCAGCGGCATGTCCGGCGGCAGCAGTTCCGGCAGCGGTTCTTCCGGAAGTGGTTCTGGCAGCAGCGGTACGTCGGGCAGTGCCTATCCCAGTGGCGGCAGCACCGACAGCAGTTCCGGCGGCAGCAGCACCCGGGGTTCGTCGGGTGGCACCACGCGCTAGCGCGGGTTGAAACGCATCGGCCTGCAAGCCTGACGGCAAAGCGCCGCATGCACGGAGCAGTGCCTTCCGCAGGCTGCTCCTGGTGTCATGCCGGCGCAGCAGGCGTTGCCAGCAACGGCCGTGTCATGCCGACCGCATGGCCCTGCGCATAATCGATGCCGAGCTGGCGCACCATCTCCAGCGTGGCCGGTGTCTCGACGTATTCGGCAATCGTCTTCATGCCCATCACATGGCCGACTTCGTTAATCGCTGTCACCAGCGCCTGGTTGACCTTGTTGGCCGTGATGTCGCGCACGAACATGCCGTCGATCTTCAGATAATCGACCGGCAGGATCTTCAGGTAGGCAAAGGAAGAAAAACCGCTGCCGAAGTCGTCCAGGGCAAACTTGCAGCCGAGCCGTTTTATGCCATGCATCAGGGTCGAGGCGGCGTCGAGATTGCTGATGGCAGTCGTCTCGGTGACCTCGAAGCATAGCCGGGCCGGGTCTACGCCATACTCATCGACGATGCGCGTGATGAAAGCCGCCATGGTGCCGTCGTTGAGCGACGCGCCGGCGAGGTTGATCGAATACAGCGTGTCCTCCTGCTGTATGTCATCGGTCTCCTGTGCCGCCTGCAGCATATTGCGCTGCATCCAGCCGCATACCGTCTCGATCACCCAGCGGTCGATCGGAATCATGACGTTGTAGCGCTCGGCCGCTGCAATGAAAGCATTCGGATAGATGAGCTCGCCATCCGGGCCGATCATGCGCAGCAGGACTTCGCGATGCGTGCGCTGCCCGCCACTGAGGCTGACGATCGGCTGGGTGTAGAGGACGAAGCGCTTCTGTTCCAGCGCTTCGCTCAGGCGCGGAATCCACAGGGTTTCGCTGTGGCGGCGCGCCACTGTCTGGTCCGTCTCCTGGTAGACGTGGACGCGATTGCGGCCGAGTTCCTTGGCGGCGTAACAGGCCTGATCGGCAGCGCTGAGCAGCTCGCTGACCGATTTGCTGTTCTGGTTGATCATCACCAGGCCGATGCTCACGCCGACCTCGAAGGTGTGGCCTTCCCAGACAAAGCGGAATTCCTTGACCGCGATGCGCAGCTTGTCGGACAGTAGCAGGGCCTGGTCGAGCCGGCAGCGCAACAGCAATGCGCCGAATTCGTCACCGCCCAGGCGCGCCAGGATATCGGCTTCGCGCATGTGCCCGTGCAGGAGCTTGGTCAGGATCTTCAGCAGGACATCGCCGGCGACATGGCCGCAGGTATCGTTGACGACCTTGAAGCGGTCGAGGTCGAGGATCATGAGCGCATGCTGATGGTTTTCGTTCTTTGCGCTGGCAAGGGCCGACACCGCATGGTTTTCGAAGACGCGCCGGTTGATCAGCCCGGTCAGCGGATCGTGCGCCGCATGCCAGGACAGTTCCTGCTTCATTGCGCGCTCGTGACTGACGTCGCGAAACACGATCACGGCGCCCAGCACGGTGCCATCGGTTGCCCGGATGGGCGAGGCCGAATCCTCGATCGGCACGCGCTTGCCGTTCTTGTTGACCAGCGAGCCGTGCGGCAGCAGCGACACGGTCTGGTTCAGCCGCAGGGCTGTCATGGCGACGTTGTCGACCAGTTTCTCGGTCTCTTCGTCGACGACCTTGAAGAGGCGGGTCACGGCAACGCCGCCGGCGACTTCGGCAGCAGACCAGCCGGTAACGTTTTCGGCAACCCGGTTCATCCACCGCACCGTGCCACGCGCATCGGTCGTGATCACGCCTTCACCGATCGAACCCAGCGTCACCTCGGCCAGTTCCTTCTGCGCGGCCAACGCCAGTTCGGCCTTCTTGCGCGCAGTGATGTCGGACACCAGGCCAAGCGTGCGCGCCGACTGGCCGGTGCCGGGGAAAATGATTTCTGCCCGCGCATTGAGCCAGTGATGCGAGCCATCCGGCCAGATC
>JANXSS010000149.1 GCA_025356535.1 Herminiimonas sp. | reverse complement strand
ATCTTGGTGGCCCGGGGCGGAATCGAACCACCGACACAAGGATTTTCAATCCTCTGCTCTACCGACTGAGCTACCAGGCCAAGCGCGCAAGTATAGCAAAGCTGGCGGATTATGCAAGGCGTTGCCGATCGTTATTTTGTGCAGCCGCTATAATGATCCGCTTGCATCTGACCTCATCACGGTTCGCCCCGCATCGTCGGGTTTTACGGTTCCTCGGTTTTTCTGAAATCTCCTGCATGCAATCGAACTGCGACATCTGCATCATCGGCAATGGCGCCATCGGCAAGGCGGCGGCGCTCGGCTTCGCCCAGGCCGGCGCCAGCGTGACGTTGCTCGACGCGATCGCCGCGCCCACTGCGCCGGCAACGACCACCGCGCCACGGCAATGGGACCTGCGGGTGTATGCAATCAATCCGCTGGCGCGTGCGCTGCTGACCCGGTTGCGCGTGTGGGATGCACTCGATGCGTCACGCGTGACGCCCGTCGATGCGATGGTGGTCGAGGGCGACGCCGCAGCGCGCCCCGGGCGGCTCGAATTCGACAGCTACGCCGCGCGCTCGGATGCGCTGGCCTGGATCGTCGAAGACAGCAACCTTAATCACGCCCTCGACAGCGCACTGAAGTTTGCCGTCAACGTGCGGCGGATGCAGGGTACAGCCTCGTCGATGCAGTCCGGCCAAGCCGATGGCGTGGTCACGCTGGCCGACGGCGGGCGCATCGCAGCCGAACTGATCGTCGGCGCCGATGGCGCGCAATCCTGGGTGCGTGCGCAGACCGGCATCGACATCGATTACCGTCCTTACGGCCAGCGCGCCGTCGTCGCAAATTTCACCTGCGAGAAACCCCACCGCGGCATCGCCCGCCAATGGTTTACCGCAGCCGAAGGCATCGTCGCCCTGCTGCCGCTGGCCGGCGAGCGGGTCTCCCTGGTCTGGTCGGCGCCGCAGGCGCTTGCTGCCGTGCTGCTCGACACGTCCGCCGAGGCACTGGCAGCGCGCGTGAGCGCCTATTGCCAGGCGTCGCTGGGCATGCTCGCGCCACTCGAGGCGTCCGGCGCAAAAGGCTTTGCCCTGGCAATGCTGCGCCCCCAGGCGATTACCGCGCCACGAGTGGCGCTGATCGGCGATGCGGCGCACGTCATCCATCCCTTGGCCGGGCAGGGCATGAATCTCGGTTTTGCCGATGTCGATGCCTTGCTGCAGGCAGTGGCCGGGCGCGGCACGCAGCGCGACCGTGGCGACGCGCGGGTGCTGGCCCGGTACGCACGCCAACGCAAGGAAAGCATCCTGTTGATGCACCTAGCAACCGACGGCCTGCAGCGGCTGTTTGCCGCCGACATCGAACCGTTGCGGATTGCGCGTAACATCGGCCTGGACCTGGTCAACCGTCTGCCGTTCCTGAAGCGGCAACTGATCACGCAGGCAATGGGCAACAAGGCTTGAATTCAAAAATGCCGAGGCGGGCGCAGCGTACACGACTGCCGACAATCAAAAGGAGACACCTACTATGAAATACAGCAATCTTGCGACGCTGGGCGCCACGGCAGCACTGTGCCTGATGGCCACGGCGGCCCTTGCCGAGACAGCGCAGGAGCAATCGGTGCGCAAGCTCATCGAGCCGCGCCTGGGCGAAGACGCAAAGATCGATTCCGTCACCAAGACACCGTATGGCGGCCTGTTCGAGATCCGTACCGGCAGCGAGATTCTCTACACCGACGACAAGGCGCAGTACCTGTTCGTCGGCCGTGTCCTGGACAGCAAGACCTTGCAGGATTACACCAAGGCGCGCCAGGACGACCTGAACAAGATCAAGTTCTCCGACCTGCCGCTGGACTCCGCCATGAAAATGGTGAAGGGCAATGGCAAGCGCGTCATCGCCGTGTTCGAAGATCCGAACTGCGGCTACTGCAAGAAATTCAGGCAGACGCTGCAGGATGTCGACAACGTCACGGTCTACACCTTCATGTACAACATCCTGGCGCCCGACTCGGCCGTCAAGTCGAAGAACATCTGGTGCACTGCCGACCGGGGCAAGGCATGGGACGACTGGATGTTGAACGGCAAGGTGGCGCCGACCGCGCCGGCGAACTGCACCTCGCCCAACGACAAGGTCTTCGCGCTCGGGCAGAAGATGCACATCACCGGCACGCCGACGGTCTTCTTTGCCGACGGCACCCGCGTGCCGGGCGCAATCGATGCCAAGGCACTCGAGGCGCGGCTGGCGTCGATCAAATAGCGCTTGCCGCGGCAGTGCCGATCACCGGCCGTAATCGTCTCGGCGTGCGATTTCCCTTGCTAGAATGCGGGATGCAAAATCCATCATCCGGGCAGCTCGTGGGTGTGCTGCTCGCCGCCGGGCGCGGCCGGCGCTTCGACCCCACGGCACGGCACGACAAGCTCTGCCAGGTGCTGCCCGACGGGCGCACCGTTGCCGGCGCGGCGGCCGCGAATCTGCTGGCGGCAATGTCGCACGTGGTTGCCGTCGTGCGTCCCGGCGAGGCGCCGCTTGCGCGCGAGCTGGCGCGGCTCGGCTGTGAAATCCTTACCTGCGACAATGCCGCCGACGGCATGGCCGCGTCGCTCGCAGCCGGCCTCTCGCATACCGCCGGTGCCGCCGGCTGGGTGATCGCCCTGGCCGACATGCCGTGCGTGCAAGCTGCCACCATCGACGCGCTCGTTGCGGCAATCGGGCAGGGCGCCGGTATCGCCGTGCCAACCTATCAGGGCGTGCGCGGCAATCCGGTGGCGTTCGGCGCGGCCTATTTGCCGCAACTGTTGCAGCTTGACGGAGACGAGGGCGCGCGCAGCCTGCTGAAAAAATTTGCCGTCACCGAAATCGTCGTCGACGACGCCGGCGTGCGCCAGGATGTCGACACGCCGGCCGACCTGGAGCGGCTCGCATCATGAATCGCCACTTTTGCGCCCGCAAGACGGCACACGTTCTGGGTTTTGCCGGCCTGATTCCCTTCGTCGGTCTGTCGCTCGCTTGCTGGCTGGTGCAGCGCGACTGGTTGCCGCTACTGGTGTCGGGCCAGATTTCGTATGGCGTGGCGATCCTGTCGTTTCTCGGCGGCGTGCACTGGGGCGCCGCCTTGCTGTGCAGCGAGATTTCGAGCAGCCGCACCCGGCTGGCATTGCTGTGGGGCGTGACGCCTTCGCTGATCGGCGTGGCAGCGGCGCAGTTGCTGATCGGCCTGGGGTTTGCGGTGATGACCGCTGCCTTCGTCGCTGTCTACCTGATCGACAAGCGCCTGTATGCCTGGTACCGGCTGCCCGACTGGCTGCTGGTGCTGCGCTTTCGCCTGACCTGCGTGCTCGTCGGTGCGCTGGCCCTGACCTTTATTGCAGTCAACTTGCGGAGCTGAATTGAAACAGGCAATCCATTACTCGATCGTGCCGAAGGACCTGGCAGCCCATCTGTATGCCGTCACCGTGACGGTCGACATGCCGGACCCGCAGGGGCAGGTCTTTTCCCTGCCGGCGTGGATTCCGGGCAGTTACATGATCCGCGAGTTCGCCCGCCACATCGTACGGATCGACGCCACGGCGAACGGCGCGCCGGTGGCGCTGACCAAGCGCGACAAGCACACCTGGCAGGCAGCGCCCTGCGCTGCGCCGCTGATGCTGCGCTACGACGTCTATGCCTGGGACCTGTCGGTGCGCGCGGCGCATCTGGACCAGAACCACGGTTTTTTCAACGGCACCAGCGTGTTTCTCTGCGTTGCAGGCCAGGAGCATCTGCCTCACGAAGTCGACATCCGCAACAGCGACGACCCGGCCTGCAGCAGCTGGCGCGTGGCAACCGCGCTGCCGCGCCTGAAAGCAAAGCGCCATGGCTTCGGCACCTATGTCGCTGCCAGCTATGATGAATTGATCGACCATCCGGTGGAAACCGGCACCTTCGCACTGGCCACCTTTGAAGCCCATGGCGTGCCCCATGACGTCGTCATCACCGGACGCGTGCCGAACCTGGACATGGCACGCCTGTGCGCCGACCTGACGCGAATCTGCGAAGCCCAGATCGCCCTGTTCGAGCCGCAGACCCTGCAGGCGCCGATGCAGCGATACGTGTTCATGACGCTGGCCGTCGGCGACGGTTACGGCGGCCTGGAACATCGCGCCTCGACCGCGCTGATCTGCAACCGTGCCGACCTGCCGGTCAAGGGAGACGCAGCGCTGAGCGACGGTTACCGCAGCTTTCTGGGCTTGTGCAGCCATGAATATTTTCATACATGGAACGTCAAGCGCATCAAGCCGGCCGCCTTTGCACCGTACCGGCTGGAGGCGGAAAGCTATACGCCGCTCTTGTGGCTGTTCGAAGGCTTCACCAGTTACTACGACGACCTGATGCTGCTGCGCAGCGGCATCATCGACCAGGCCGCCTATTTCTCGCTGCTTGAAAAAAACATCAATGGCGTGCTGCGCGGCGGCGGTCGCCACAAGCAGAGCGTTGCCGAGTCGAGCTTCGACGCCTGGACCAAGTATTACCGCCAGGATGAAAACTCGCCCAATGCCATCGTCAGCTACTACACCAAGGGTGCGCTGGTGGCGCTCGCCTTCGACCTCGGCATTCGCGCCGGCAGCGCCGGCAGGAAGTCGCTCGACGACGTGATGCGGGCGCTGTGGACCGGCTATGGCCGGGATTTCTACGGCAAGGCAAACGACGGCAGCAGCGGTCGGGGCGTGACCGAAGCCGAGGTCGAGGCGCTGTTCGAAGCCGTCAGCGGCATGGAAGTCAAACGCCTCTTCAAGCGCTGGGTGCGCGGCACCGACGACCTGCCGCTGGCAAAACTGCTGGCGCCTTTCGGCGTGCTGCTGACCGACGACCGCAAGGCGGCAAAGGCGAGTCTGGGCGCACGCACGGTGCGCGACGGCGCCGATTGCCGGCTGGCGAATGTCTACGAAGGCGGCCCGGCGCATCGTGCCGGCCTGTCGGCCAATGATCTGCTCGTTGCCGTCGACGGCTTGCGGGTTTCGGCGACCAATTCCGGCGTCAATCTCGAACTGCTGCTGGCGCGCTATCGGGCTGGAGACACGGTCAAGGTGCACGCTTTCCGGCGTGACGAGCTGATGCGTTTTAACGTAAAGCTCGCACCGGACGCAGCAGCGCGCACTGCGTTGCGCGCGGAAGCCAAACCGGCTGGCGCAGTGAGGCTACGCGAGGGCTGGCTCAAGGGCTGAAGGCCGGCTGCGCCATGTGGATTGCGGCCGTCGAAGCGCCGGCCGCCATGGGTCTAGCCAAACAACCGCTGCAATTCCACACCGGGCTCGGCCGCGCGCATGAAGGCTTCGCCCACCAGAAAGCCGTTCACGCCGACGTCGCGCATGCGCTTGACGTCGTCGGTCGTCATGATGCCCGACTCGGTCACCACCAGCTTGTCTGGCGAAATCCGTGGCAACAGGCCGATGGTCGTGGCAAGCGTGGTTTCGAAGGTGCGCAGGTTGCGGTTGTTGATTCCCAACAGCGCCGTCTTCAGGCGCAGCGCCGCATCGAGCTCGACCCCGTCATGCACCTCGACCAGCACGCCCATGCCAAGCTCATGGGCGCAGGCTTCGAGCTCGGCCATCAGTCCATGGTCGAGCGCTGCCACGATCAGCAGGATGCAGTCGGCGCCCCAGGAGCGGGCTTCATAGACCTGGTACGGATCGATCATGAAGTCCTTGCGCAGGACCGGCACCGCACAGGCGGACCGGGCCTGCCCGAGGTAGGCCGGCGCGCCCTGGAAGAAGTGCACGTCGGTCAGCACCGACAGGCAGGCAGCGCCATGGCCGGCGTAGCTTGCGGCAATCTCGGCCGGCTTGAAGTCGGCGCGCAGCACGCCTTTCGATGGCGACGCTTTCTTGACTTCGGCAATCACGCCGGCATGGCCGCCTGCGATCTTCGCGCGCATCGCTGCCTCGAAGCCGCGCAGGCCGGCGCGTGCCTCGCCATCGCCTTCGACTTCGCGCCGCAGGCTCGACAGCGCGCGGTGTTTTTTTGCGGCAGCGACTTCATCTGCCTTGACGTCGAGGATCTTGCGCAGGATATCGGACATGGTTGCTCGGTTCAGTAATGGATAGGAAGGCGGGTGGCGCCGGGCGACCG
>JANXSS010000096.1 GCA_025356535.1 Herminiimonas sp. | reverse complement strand
GCCCAGGGCGCCGGTGTCCAGCGAAAAGCCGTTCTCGAGCAGGAACTGAGCCGACAGACCGCCGCCCAGATCTTCATTGCCCTTGAAACCCAGACGGCTGCCCGACTGGTTGCCGCTGTCGAGACGGTTAAAGGTTTGCGTGCCATTGTCTTCGCGGGTGATGCCGGCATCGACGACGCCATAGATGGTGACCGAAGTCTGTGCCGAAGCGATGCCGGTGAAGGCGCCGAGTACTGCCAATGCGAGTAGCGATTTTTTCATGTGTGTGTTCCCCAAAGTGGTCGATAAAACTGAAAACTGATTCGAAGCATTCACAGGCACACTTGTTCGTAATGCCCCTGCCGATGCTCTTACCTCAAAACGGTCCCAGTACGTACGATGTTCAAAAACGACAAGCTCGTGATGCGACGCGGACGCATTATAACCATCATTACAACAAAAGTTCTTTTGCCACACCAGAAACGGATTAAAACCGCACTGTCGCGTCTCTTGTTACCAACACCGTTGAAAGAAGCTTCTTTTCTTCAGTAACACTATACGGTTGCAGTGGATGTTGAATGAATTGCCATGCAATTTGTTCAACTAGGGTGGTTTGATGGAACCACCGCTCCTTACCGTTTCGAAATAATACAACCTTCGACACGAATTCGCGCCGTCTTGGCGCTAGAAGCTCACGAAAATAGTGGAATATGTGGCGTTGCAACAACATGATTGCCGAGAGGTAAAACTAGCGATCTGCGTACGGCATCTTATTTATTTGCTACTAAGGAATATGCGGGCAAATGGCGGTGGCTCGACTGCCGTTTTAAAGCCCTGGCGCTTGGAAAAGTTGACAAGCGCACGCCGGCAGGCGGCCTTCCGGCGACCCATGCCGGGTCGATTGCAGGTGCGCCGGCGCCGCTGGCGCGGCGCGTTCAGCCGCCTTATTTCGGATCGCTGCGCAGCTTCATCCAGCGCACGACGGCGATCACGATCAGGATGCCGATCAGGTCGGCAAGTGCGGTTTCCCGATTGACGGTAAAGCCGGCAAGTCCCTTGACGCCGGTGACGATCAGCCAGGCGCTGAGCGCCGACAGCGCCAGGGGCGTGAGTTCGCCGGCATACTGGCTTGACATCCTGCTGAGGAAGCCGGGTTTCTTCGATTGCGGTTTGCGGTCCATGCCTGCCTTGTGTTCAGCGGTATTGAAAGAGTCGGTAACCGCCCGTTGTCGGCACAGTCCGTAATCATCGTAGACCGGGGCGTTGAAAATGTGGTTGCCATAAGTAAAAGTTACCTTAAATAAACTCCGGCAGTGCCACGGTTTCGTGCTTTCGTATCAACAGGGCACGGCGCGGTATAGTGTTCCACCCGACCCCTATCCTCCATTGCCTCCTGGCGCTGCGGCGCTGCAAACCCGACGAGACTTCAAATGCCTGAAACCGACCTGCCTGTCTGGACGCCTTCCGCCTTGCGCATCGAACATAGCCGCCTGCATCACTACATGCGCTGGCTTGCCCAGGAAAGGGGCCTGTCGTTCGACGACTACGGTGCGTTGTGGCAGTGGTCGGTCGATCGCCTGGAGGATTTCTGGGCATCGATCTGGGACTACTTCGCGCTGCAGAGTTCGGTGCCGCATGTGCGGGTACTGCGTTCGCACGACATGCCGGGGGCAAGCTGGTTCGAGGGGGCGCGGCTGAATTTTGCGCAGCAGATTTTCCGTTTCCATATTGGCGATGTCGATGGCGCGAGCGACGATGGCGGCCGTGCGGCAATCATCGCGCAGTCGGAATTGCGGCCCATGACGCGGCTGTCGTGGCGCGAACTGCGCCGCCAGGTGACTGCGGTGGCAAACACGCTGCGCGCGCTGGGCGTCGGCCCGGGCGACCGCGTGGCGGCCTACCTGCCCAACATTCCGGAGGCGACGGTTGCCTTCTACGCCTGCGCCAGCATCGGCGCGATCTGGTCGAGCTGCTCGCCGGACATGGGCAGCGCCAGCGTGCTCGACCGCTTCCGCCAGATCGATCCGAAGGTGCTGCTGGCCGTCGACGGCTATCGCTACGGCGGCCGCGACTTCGACCGCATGACCGTCGTCGATGCGATGCATGCGGCATTGCCATCGCTGGAGCAGGTGGTGCTGCTGCCGTATCTGTCGCCGCATGCGCGGCGCGACTACGCCATGCCATGGTCCGGCCTGCTGACGCATCCGGCAGCGCATGCGCAGCCGATCCGCTTCGAGCAGCTGCCGTTCGACCATCCGTTGTGGATCCTGTATTCGTCGGGCACGACCGGCATGCCCAAGCCGATCGTCCAGGGTCATGGCGGCAGCCTGATCGAAGGCGTCAAGGGCCATGCGCTGCAGCTCGACCTGGGTCCGGAAGACGTCTTTCACTGGTTTTCGACGACCGGCTGGATCATGTGGAATGCCCAGGTCACCGGCCTGCTGGTCGGCGCGACCATCTGCCTCTACGACGGCAACCCCGGCTATCCCGACCTGGGTACGCTCTGGCATCTGGCCGAGAAGGCC
>JANXSS010000089.1 GCA_025356535.1 Herminiimonas sp. | reverse complement strand
GGCTTGCCGACGCAGCGGCAAGCCAGTAATGCCGTTCTTCAGCCCGGCTGCCCGACCATCGCCCGCCACCCCAGCCCCTCAACCGTACCCGTCTTCGGCTTGTACTCGCAACCGATCCAGCCGGTGTAGCCGAGGGTGTCGAGCATCGGCAGCAGGTAGGCGTAATTGATCTCGCCGGTACCGGGCTCGAAACGCCCGGGATTGTCGGCCAGTTGTATGTGGCCGATCATCGGCAGGTTTGCCTTGATGGTGTTGACCAGTTCGCCTTCCATGCGCTGCATGTGATAGATGTCGTACTGGACGAAGAGGTTGTCCGAGCCGGTCTGGCGGATCAGGTCGATTGCCTGCTTCGTCGTGTTGAGAAAGAAGCCCGGAATGTCGTAAATGTTGATCGGCTCGATCAGCAACCGGATGCCGGCAGCCTTGAACTGGCCTGCCGCATAGGTCAGGTTGGCCACCAGCGTTTCCTGCGCCGCTTCGCTTGTGACGTCCTGCGGCTTGATGCCGGCCAGGCAGTTCATCTGCTTGACGCCGAGCGTCTTGCCATAGGTCAGGGCCGTGGCGACACCTTCCCTGAATTCGGCCACCCGGTCGGGATGGCAGGCGATGCCGCGCTCGCCGCCCTCCCAGTTGCCTGCCGGCAGATTGTGCAGGACCAGTTCGAGCTGGTTGGCCTGCAGTTTCTCGACAATCCGGGCCGCATCGAAGGCATACGGAAAGAGGAACTCGACGCCCTTGAAGCCGGCCTGCGCAGCAGCGTCGAAACGGTCCATGAACGGCACTTCGTTGAACAGCATGGTGAGGTTGGCAGCGAGTTTTGGCATGGGATCGTCTATCGGTGGATGTAGTGAGGCAAACCGGCGTTGCCGGTGCTTGGGGCGCTTTGATTTTGCAGCAAACAATTTGATCGAATTTGCCGCGCTTGTCAATGTTTGCACCGACACCCTTGCAGCTGTCCTGGTGCGTCGGCGCGGCAAAGCGGGTTGGCCAACAGGCGCCGGCAGACGCTTGTCCTACACTGCGTCAGACGAACCGGCAGGCTGGCGCAACGGCTGCGGGATGCCGGTGCTCGCAATGCCGCATGTAAAGGACTCCCGCCCATGAACCATCCGGAACTACAGCAAAAGACCTTCCTGCTGCTGCTTGTTACGATCTCGCTCGCCTTTGTCTGGATCGTCTCGCCCTTTGCCGGTGCGATCTTCTGGGCCGTGGTGCTGGCGATCGTGTTTGCGCCCGTGCATGCCCGCCTCCTGCGCTTGGTGAATCGGCGCGGCACGCTTGCCGCCCTGGCAACCGTGCTGCTGTGCCTGTTCATCGTGATCCTGCCGCTGACGCTGATCACGATTTCCCTGGTGCGGCAGGCAAGCGAGATGTATCAGGCCATCAATGCGGGCCATTTCAATCTCGGCACCTATTTCCAGCAGGTTGTCAGCGGCCTGCCGGCATGGATGCTGCGCCTGCTCGACCGGGTCGACCGGGTCGGCCTGGGCGACTTCGCGGCAATGCAGGCGCAGGCGACGGCCATGCTGACCAGGGGCAGCCGCTACCTCGGCACGCAGGCCGTTGCAATCGGGGGCAACATGTTCGATTTTTTCATCGGCCTGGGCATCATGCTGTACCTGCTGTTTTTCATGCTGCGCGATGGCCAGGCGCTGTCGGCACGGATCATCGAGGCGCTGCCGATGCGCCAGGAAAATACCCGCTACCTGCTCGACAAGTTCACCATCGTCATCCGGGCGACTTTTCGCGGCAACATCATCGTGGCGGCAACGCAGGGCGCGCTCGGCGGCCTGCTGTTCTGGTTGCTGGGCGTGGGCGGCGCGCTGCTGTGGGGCGTGCTGATGGCTTTCCTGTCGCTGCTGCCGGCAATTGGTTCAGCGCTCGTCTGGGCGCCGGTGGCCGTCTATCTGCTGGCAACCGGCGCGCTCGGCAAGGGGCTTTCGATGATCGCCTTCGGCGTCCTGGTGATCGGCCTGGTCGACAATATCCTGCGCCCGATGCTTGTCGGCAAAGACACCCGGCTGCCGGATTACGTTGTGCTGGTCTCCACCGTGGGCGGCATGGCGCTGTTTGGCCTGAGCGGCTTCGTCATCGGGCCGATGGTGGCGGCGCTGTTTCTGGCGACCTGGACCATCTTCATGAACCGTCGCAGCGAGATCGACCGTACCGGTTGAAGCGCTGCCGGCGATACGGCTACCGCAGGCTGGCCACGGCAATCTTTTCCAATTCGACGAGGCACCATGAGCATCCGCAATCTGGACTTCCTGTTCCGGCCGCAGTCGGTAGCCGTCATCGGTGCGTCGAACCGCCCGCGCAGCGTCGGTGCGACGGTGCTGCGCAATCTGATCGCGGCGGGCTTTGCCGGCCCGATCCTGCCGGTCAATCCGAAGCACGCCGTGCTGGAAGGGCTGCCGGTCCATGCATCGGTGGACACGCTGCCGATCGTCCCCGAGCTTGCCGTGATCTGCACGCCGCCGGCCACCGTGCCGCTGCTCATAAGCCAGCTCGGCAAGCGCGGCACGCGGGCGGCAATCGTCCTCACCGCCGGCATGCACACGCAAAAAGATGCCCAGGGCGTGAGCCTGCAGCATGCGATGCTGGCTGCAGCCAGGCCGCACATGCTGCGCATCCTGGGTTCGAACTGCGTCGGGCTGCTGGTGCCGGCCATCGGCTTGAATGCCAGCTTCGCCCACACCAGTGCGCTGCCCGGCAAGATCGCGTTCGTCTCGCAATCCGGCGCGCTGGTGACCGGCGTTCTCGACTGGGCCAGGTCGCGCGGCATCGGCTTTTCGAAATTCATTTCGCTGGGCGACGGCGCCGATGTGGATTTCGGCGACATGCTCGACTACCTGGCGCGCGACGCCGACACGCAGGCGATTTTGCTCTACATCGAGGATATCCGGCATGCGCGCAAGTTCATGTCGGCTGCGCGCGGTGCGGCGCGCGGCAAGCCGGTGCTGGTGCTCAAGGCCGGCCGCGCGCCCGAGGGCGCCAGGGCGGCGGCCTCGCACACGGGTGCGCTGGCCGGCGTCGATGCGGTCTATGACGCGGCGATCCGGCGCGCCGGCATGCTGCGTGTCTTTACCACCGAAGACCTGTTCGATGCGGTGGAGACGCTGGCCCATGCCCGCCCGCTGATCGGCGAGCGCCTGACCATCGTCACCAATGGCGGCGGGCCGGGCGTGATGGCAACCGATGCACTGATCGACGCCGGCGGCCGGCTCTCGGTCTTGTCGGCTGCGACGCGCAGTTTGCTCGACGACGTGCTGCCGGCGAACTGGTCGCACGCCAATCCCGTCGACATCATCGGCGACGCACCGGCGGCGCGCTATGCCGACACCCTGCGCGCCCTGCTGCAGGACCAGGAAGACGATGCGCTGTTGATCATCCATGCGCCGACCGCCATCGTGCCCTCTGCCGAAATTGCCGCAGCACTGGCGCCGCTGCTGGCCGACACCGCGCGCATGACGCTGTCGTGCTGGCTCGGCGGCGACGCGGTGGCGCAGGCGCGCACCCTCTTTGCCGCGGCCGGCATACCGACCTACGCCACGCCCGAGGATGCCGTGGCGGGCTTCATGCAGGTGCTGCAGTACCGGCGCAACCAGACGCTGCTCATGCAGGTGCCGGCCGAAGCATCGACCGAGTTCGTGCCGGACCGGGCGGCTGCGCGGGCGGTGGTGGCCGCTGCCCTGGCCGCCGGGCGCGAGATGCTATCCGAGCCGGAAACCAAGCGCATCCTGGCCGCCTACGGCATACCGGTGGTGCAGACCCGCATGGCCGAATCGGTTGCGGCAGCGGTGCAGGCGGCAAACGCAATCGGCTATCCGGTCGCCGTCAAGATCGTCTCGCCCGACATCACCCACAAGTCCGACGTCGGCGGCGTCGTGCTCGACCTCGACGATCCGGCAGCGGTCGTCCATGCGGCCGAGGCGATGCACCGGCGCCTGTCGGCCCTGCTGCCGGCAGCGCGCCTGGGCGGCTTTTCGGTGCAGGCAATGGCACGCCGGCCGGCCAGTCATGAACTGATCATCGGCGTGACGACCGACCCGGTCTTCGGCCCCGTGGTGCTGTTCGGCCACGGCGGCGTCGCGGTCGAAGTCATGGACGACAAGGCGCTCGGCCTGCCGCCGCTGAACATGGTGCTGGCGCGCGACATGGTCGCGCGCACCCGGGTGGCGAAACTCCTGGCGGGCTATCGCAACCAGCCGGCGGCCGACATCGACGCGATCTGCCGCACCCTGGTGCAGGTCGCGCAGCTGGCGGCCGACATTGCCGAGCTGGCCGAACTCGACATCAATCCCTTGCTGGCAGATGCTGCCGGGGTGATCGCGCTCGACGCCCGCATCCGGCTGGCCGCGCCGGCGCCGCCGCCCGGCCTGCAGGGCTTTGCCATCGACTGCATGGACCGGCTGGCTATCCGGCCCTATCCGCAGGCGCTCGAAGAATGGCTGCCGTGGCAGGGAGCGCAGATCCTGCTGCGCCCGATCCGGCCCGAAGACAGCGCCGCGCACCTGCGCTTCGTGCAGCAGCTGGCGCCGGACGACGTGCGCTTTCGCATGTTCATCGGCATGCGCTCGTTACCGGCAGCGCAGCTGGCGCGCTTCACGCAGATCGACTACGACCGCGAGATGGCTTTCATCGCGACCCGACACAAGAGCGACGGTCAGGCCGAGACTCTGGCGGTGGCGCGCGTGATCGCCGACCCGGACAATATCGAAGCCGAGTTCGCCGTCATCGTGCGCTCGGACCTGAAAGGACACGGCCTTGGCACGATCATGATGACCAAGCTGATCGAGTATTGTCGCAGCCGCGGCACGCGCACTATCGTCGGTGAAGCGATGTCGCAGAACACACCGTTGCTGCGTTTGATCGCCAAGATGGGATTCACGATCACGCCGGAACCGGGTGAGGGCATCATGCGCTTGCGGCTGGAACTGTATCCGGCTGAAACCGGTTCGGAATAGGCGGCTGGCTTAGGCGGATGGCTTAGGCGGCTTGATTCAGGCTCGATGCCTGCGTCGCCTTCGGACTGATTCCGGGCAGGCAGCAAACATTTAAGCCCTTACCCGATCCGCCGTTCCTGGATGTCGAGCTGCGCACGCAGGCTGCCGAGCTGCGCTTCCAGGTCTTCGATGCGCTGCATGAGCGTCAATGCCAGCGAGACGCCATGCCGATCCAGTTCGAAATCGTCACGCAGGCGCCGCGCCGTCGTCGCCGTCACGACCCAGCGCAGCGCAAAGGCCGGCGGCGTGCCGGTATCGTCGATCGGCATGATGACGCGATTGGCGATCAGTTCATCGATCTCTTCGACCGTCAGGCCGGATACTTCGGCCAGGTGCTGGGCGCTGCAGACGGCCTGGTCGTTGAGCCAGATCCAGTGCGTGGCGTTGATGTTGACCGGATCGTGGCTCATGACATCTCCCTGTTGAAGTGCGCACGCGGATGGAAATCGGTTTGCGCGGCGAGTTGTCGGTACAGTGCTTCGTCGCGCGCCGACAGGTGTTTCGGCACCACGATCTGAATCACCACGTACAGGTCGCCGGCGGCATCGTCGGCGCGCGGCAGGCCGCGCTTGGCCAGCCGCATGCGCTGACCCGACGACGTGCCCGCCTTGATCGTCAGTTCCACCTTGCCGCCGGGGGTGGGAATCTCCACCGTGGTGCCCAGCGCCGCTTCCCAGGGCGCCAGCGGCAGGTCGAGCGACAGGTCGTGACCGCTGACCCGGTACAGCCGATGGGGCGCCAGGTTCAGCACCACGTACAGGTCGCCGGCCTTGCCGCCGTTGCGCCCCGGCCCACCCTTGCCGGCCAGGCGCAGCCGCTGTCCTTGGGAGGCGCCTTTCGGAATCGTCACGCGGAAGGTGCGCTCGACCCGGTGCGGCAAACCGTGTTCGTCATATTCCGGCAGTTCGACCGTGACATCAGTCTCGCCGCCGCTGTAGACTTTTTCCAGTGCGATGTCGACGTTGACCGAATAATCGTCACCCGGCATCTGCATGCTGGCGCGCGATTGCTGGCGGCCGGCGCCGCGCGCGCCGGGGCGGAAGGACTTCAGGATATCGGCCAGATCGACATCGTCGAAGGCCGATGCGCCGGCGCCGAATTCCTGTTGCCAGGATGGCGGCGGGCTGAATTCCTGGCCGGCCGGACGGCGTCCGAGATCATCGTATTCCTTCCTTTTTTCATCGTCCTTGAGCGTGGCATATGCTTCGGCAACCTCCTTGAATTTCTCTTCCCCCTTCGGATCCTTGGAAATGTCGGGGTGGTACATGTGCGCCAGCTTGCGATAGGCTTTCTTGATGTCGGCCGTGGTGGCGTTGCGCTCGACGCCCAGCGCCTGGTAGTAATCCTTGTATTTCATCGGTTTTCCGCAAGGGAGAAGTAGCCGCTGCGCAGTTCCCGCGAAGAAATCTGGAGCGGGGCGACGCAGCGGAGGAATTAGGCAGCGGACTGTCCCGCAAGTTCGGTCAGTTGTTGTCGATCATACAGGCGCCTGGAGCGCATCGACGGATTGGCGACGCAATGTCTGCGATAAGCGCATTGTCACGGTGGCTGGATGTTGCATATAAGAAATAGTCAGGCTAAAATCGAGGTCGAGCCAAGACTGCTTCCTTCATCCTTGTCTCTGATCTGGCTGAGTCCGCCAGCCGCCGCTCTGCGGCCCCTACCGATCGAATAGGTATTTCCATGATCAGCGCAGAAATTCCGGCATGCGAATCCGACCGGCTGGCCGCGCTGTACCGCTTGCTTTGTCTCGACACGCCTCCTGAAGAACGGTTCGACAGGATCGTGCAATTTGCCGCCGATGAATTCGACATGCCGATTGCGCTGCTCAGTCTGGTCGACGCCGAGCGCCAGTGGTTCAAG
>JANXSS010000088.1 GCA_025356535.1 Herminiimonas sp. | reverse complement strand
ACCCAGGGCGGCACACCGCAGCATTCAGGAGCAGCACATCATGCGTCTTAGCACCAACACCATCTTCGCAGCCAATGTCTCCCGCTTGAACGAGATACAGACCGGCATCGTCCGCACGCAGCAGCAGATCTCGACCGGCCGGCGCATCCTCACGCCCGCCGACGATCCGATCGGTGCCGCGCAGGTGCTGGACCTGACGCAGGGACAGGCGATCAATACCCAGTTTGCAACCAACCGCCAGAGCACGGCCAATTCGCTGTCGGCCGAAGAGCAGGTACTGCAGGGGACGACTTCGCTGCTGCAGGACGTGAAGACACTGGCCATCAGCGCCGGCGACGGTGCGCTCGGGGACACCGAGCGCCAGTACCTGGCAACGGACCTGAAGAACCGACTGGCCGAACTGCAGGGCCAGGCGAATTCGACCGATGGCACCGGCAACTACCTGTTTGCCGGCTTCAAGGTGACAGCCGAGCCGTTCACGCCGACGCCAAGCGGCATCGCCTACAACGGCGACCAGGGGCAGCGCTTTGCCCAGGTCGGCACCTCGCGCCAGATCGCCCTGTCCGATACCGGTGACGCGGTCTTCGAAAAAATTCGCAGCCAGGGCGTCTACACGACTGCCGCCGCGCCATCCAACACCGGCGGCGCGAGCGTATCCGCACTCGGCCTGGCAGATGCAAAGCTGCTCAAGAACGACGACTATGACATTCAGTTCGCCGTGGCTGCCGGCGTGACCACCTACAGCGTCATCGACAAGACGGCCGGCACCACGCTATCGTCCGGCAATGCCTATGCATCGAACGTGCCGATCGTCTTCGATGGCCGTACCCTGACGGTGACCAACGGCGCGACGGCACCGGCCAACGGCGACGTCTTCACGGTGCGTGAAGACAAGCACCGCAGCATCTTCAAGACGATTGACGACCTGATCACGGCGCTGCAGACGCCGACCGGCACACCGCAGGCGAAGGCGCAGCTGGACCAGTCGCTGTCAATTGCCAACGGCAACATCGACAATGCGCTCGACAACGTGCTGACGGTGCGCGCCTCGATCGGCTCGCGCCTCAAGGAACTCGATGCAATGAACAGCGCCGGCGACGATCGCGATTTCCAGTATGCGCAGGCGCTGCAGCAGGTGCAGGATGTGGACTACAACAAGGCCATCAGCGACTTCACCCAGCAGAACACGGCGCTGGAAGCGGCCCAGAAAACCTTCGTCAAGGTGTCGAGCATGTCGCTCTTTTCCCTGCTCTGAAAACGCCGGGCCGCGGCGCTAGCGCAGCCTGGGCGCCGCACTCATCATCTGCATGGTTTCCAGCGCATCCTGGAACAGCCGCGTGATCGGCCCGCCCATGTAGGGCGTGGCCACCGCGATCATCACGAAACCCACCGTCAGCGTCACCGGAAAGCCGATGCCGAAGAGGTTCAACTGCGGCGCCGAGCGCGCCAGCACGCCCAGGCCGACGTTGGTGATCAGCAGCGCGGCCACGATCGGCAGCGCCAGCTGCACCCCGGTGGAAAATATCCTGCCGCCCCACTGCGTGATCTGCTCGAAGAACCTGCCGTTCATCGGCAGGTCCGTGATCGGCATGGTGGCAAAGCTTTCGGCCAGGGTAGCCAGGACTGTCAGGTGCACGTTCAGCGCCAGGTACATCAGGATCATCACCAGGGAAAAGAACTGGCTGATCGCCAACGAGCGGCCCTGCGTCTGCGGATCGAAGAAGCTGGCAAAGCCGATGCCCATGGTCAGCCCGGAGAGTTCGCCGGCCAGTTCGATGCAGGCAAACGCGATGCGCATGACGAAGCCGAGCGCCAGCCCGATCAGCATCTGCTGGATCAGGATCAGCAGGCCGGAAAGCGAAACCGGGTCCAGGCCCGGCACCGCCGGCACGGTCGGCGCGATGATCATCGCCAGCAGCACGCCCAGGCCGATCTTGACGGTGACCGGCACGCTGACGTTGCCAAACAGGGGCGCCACCGACAGCAGGCCCAGGATGCGCGTCAACGGCCACAGGAAACCCATGATCAGCGCATTCAGGTCGACGCTGGAAAAAGAGATCATGAAGACGGCGCGCGAAGGGTCGTCTAGCTGACCATGCCGGGAATGCCGGTGAAGACTTCGCGCATGTAGTCGAGCATGACGGAGAGCATCCAGGGGCCGGCCACGATGAGCGCGACGAAAATGCCGATCAGCTTCGGAATGAACGACAGGGTGGTTTCATTGATCTGGGTGGCGGCCTGGAAAATGCTGACGACCAGGCCGATCACCAGCGCCACCAGCAGCATCGGCGCGGCCACCATCACGGTGACTTCCATTGCATGGCGCGACAGGCTCATGACGCTTTCAGGACTCATCTTCTCTTTCGATCAGTAAAAACTCTGTGCCAGCGAGCCGATCAGCAGCTGCCAGCCGTCGACCAGCACGAACAGCATGAGCTTGAAGGGCAGCGAAATCGTCGACGGCGACAGCATCACCATGCCCATCGACATCAACACGCTCGCCACCACCATGTCGATGATCAGAAACGGTATGAAGATCGCAAAGCTGATCTGGAATGCCGTCTTCAGTTCGCTGGTGATGAATGCCGGCACCAGCACCCGCAACGGCGTGTCTTCCGGGCCCTGCAGCTGCGGCGTGTTCGACATCTTCACATACAGCGCGATGTCGGCCTGGCGGGTCTGCTTCATCATGAAAGTCTTCAGCGGCGCGACGCCGCGCTCCAGCGCCTGGCTCATGTTGATCTTGTTCTCCGACAGCGGCTGATAGGCCTCCACATAGATCTTGTCGAATACCGGACCCATGACGAACAATGTCAAAAACAGCGCCAGGCCGACCATCACCTGGTTCGGTGGCGACGATTGCGTGCCGATCGCCTGGCGCAGCAGCGACAGCACGATGATGATGCGGGTAAAGCTGGTCATCATCATCAGGGCCGCCGGCAGAAACGACAGCGAGGTCAGCAGCAGCAGCGTCTGCAGCGACAGCGAATAGGTCTGGCCGCCGCCGGCTGCCGGTGCGCTGGTGATTGCCGGCAGGCCGTTCTGCTGGGCCAGTGCGGCCAGGGGCAGCGCCAGCAACGTCATCAGCAGGGGCGCGCGCATCCGGCCCGGCAAGCGCCGCACCAGCGCCTGAACATGCCTGCGGACGGTCCAGCCGGTCGATTGTTCAGTTGCCATTTGTACTGCCGTTGGCGCTGCCGTCGATGCTGCGATGGATGTTGCTGTCTGCCTTGCCGGCAACGCCCATCGCCGCACGATTGCGCTTGTCGATGGTCTGGCGCAGCCACAGCGCAAAATTCTTGCCGCCCGGCGTAGTCATGCCGGGGGTGCCGGCGGTGCTTTCCTGGCGCGGCATGGTGGCCAGGGTATTGATGCTGCCGGCGGTCACGCCCACCACGATCCACTGATCGGCGATCTCGACGACCAGGATGCGTTCGCGGTTGCTTAAGGTAACGCCGCTGACGACGCGAATCGTCGAGCCGCCCGCCGCCCGCGCCATGCCGAGCCGGCGCAGCAGCCAGGCGATGGCGGCAATCATTGCCACGACCAGCACCAGCACCATCGCCACCTGCGTCAGGCTGCTGGCGGAGGCCACTGCGGCGGTGGCCGCGGAGCTTGCCGGCGCTGCGGCCACGGGCGGCGTGCGCGGCGGGACGAACTGGCCGGGTGGTGCTGCGGGCGCGGGCGTCGGCGCCACCGCATCGCCGGACGGCTGTACGGGCGCGGCAGGCGAAGGCGTCACGGCCGATGGCGACAGGCCCGTTGCGGCAGGCGCGCTTGCAGCCCGCAACGCTGCCGCGGCCAGGTCTGCTGCGGTGGCCGGTGGTGTCGCAGCGGCTGTCGCGGCCGCTGCCGCCGGTGCAGTGCCCGCCGCTGCCGGTGCCGCTGCAGCGACGGGTTTGCCGGCCGGCGCGCCGGCCTCCGGTGCCGCCAGCGCCAGGCTGCATGACAACAGCGCCGCAGCCAGCAAGACTGCCGGCAGCACCGCCAGGCGGCGGCTGCAGGTGGAATGCAGTGCCGTCATTTGTTCAGTTTTCGGATGCGCTCGGAAGGCGTGATGATATCGGTGAGCCGGATGCCGAACTTGTCGTTGACCACCACCACTTCGCCCTGGGCGATCAGGCAGCCGTTGACCAGCACGTCCATCGGCTCGCCGGCCAGGCCGTCGAGCTCCACCACCGAGCCTTGCGCCAGCTGCAGCAGGTTCTTGATGGCGATCTTGGTGCGCCCGAGTTCGACCGTGAGCTGCACCGGTATGTCGAGAATGAAGTCGATGTCGTTATGCGTCGAGCCGTTGGTCGACGGTCCGGCGAAGTCCTTGAACACGGTTGCGGTGGCCTGCTGCGCCTTCAGGGCGGCGGCTTCGGCCTGCGCCTGCTCGGCGATTGCCGCGCCCCAGTCGTCCTCGGCCGCCATCTGGTCGTTGTCTTCAGCCATGTTCATCTCCTAGCAGTGAATCGTTTGCACTCTCGATCAGCTTTTCCACGCGCAGCGCGTACTGACCGTTGAATTTTCCATAACTGCATTCCATCACCGGCACGCCGTCGACCTTGCCGGAGATGAATTCGGGCACCGTCAGCGGCAGCACGTCGCCGACCCGCAGGTTGAGCAGGGCGCCCAGGGTGCTTTTCGCCGTGCCGAGGTCGGCAACGATCTCGACTTCGGCGGTCTGGATCTGCTGCGTCATCAGGCGCACCCAGCGCTTGTCCATCTGCATGGTCTCGCCCTGCAGGCTGGAAGTCAGGATGTCGCGAATCGGCTCGATCATCGAGTACGGCGTGCAGAAGTGCATTTCGCCGCTGACCGGCCCGAGCTCGATGGTGAAGGTGGTCGACACCACGACTTCGTTGGGCGTGGCGATATTGGCGAACTGGGTATTCATCTCCGAGCGGATGTATTCGAATTCGATCGGATAGACCGGCTCCCACGACTTCGCATAATTTTCGAAGACGATGCCGAGCACGCGCTGGATGATGCGCTGCTCGGTCTGCGTGAAATCGCGTCCTTCGACGCGCGTGTGAAAACGCCCGTCGCCGCCAAACAGATTGTCAACCATCAAAAACACCAGGTTTGGATCGAACACCATCAGCGTCGTGCCGCGCAGCGGTTTCATGTGCACCAGATTCAGATTGGTCGGCACCACCAGATTGCGGATGAATTCACTGTACTTGCATACACGCACCGGCCCGACTGACACTTCGGTGCTGCGGCGCAAAAAATTGAACAAGCCAATGCGCAAGAGACGGGCAAACCGCTCATTGATGATTTCGAGCGTCGGCATCCGGC